>JAFSTR010000169.1 GCA_017445665.1 Butyrivibrio sp.
AATGACCCTCAGTTTGGCCGTGAGCCTTTAGAGGAAGAATAAGGAGGAGGCAAGGATATGTTTAAAAGAATGAATCTGCTCTCCAAGATGCTTCTTGGAATAATACCCGCTGTTGCGCTTGCTCTTATTCTTGTAACGGCAGTCAGCGTAAACAGGTCATCCGGTGCTATTGAGACTCTGACAGCACAGAAGGCAGAAGAGAGCATTGCAGCTAATGTAAGTGATATAAATGCAACACTCAAAACCCTCAGATCTACAGGAACGACTCTTGCAAGTACTGTAGGCGGAACATACAGTTCTACTGACCTTGATGTATATCAGGCAATTTTTAAAAAGACTATTCTATCCAACAGCGTTATTTCAGGAAGCGGAATATGGTTTAAACAGGGTGTATATAACCATATGACCTACGCCGGTCCATACTGGTACAGAGATGGAGATACGGTAGTTTATACAGATGAGTATTCCAATGCAGACTACAACTATTTTGAACAGGAATATTATGTAGTAACAACAGGTCTTTCAGAGGGACAGTCAAATATAACCAACCCATACTATGACCCTTCAAGCGGAAAGGTTATGTCTACCTGTTCGGCTCCGATCTACGATGTTGCAGGCTATTATTCCGGATGTATTACGGTTGATATTTATCTTGATGAGATCCAGAACATGATCTCTAATATCAGCCTGGGCAAAAACTCAACACCTATGCTTCTTGACTCCGGCGGAACATACATTTATGACGTTGACGAGTCCAAGATCAGCGGATCTGTCAATATCGCCAATGATCCCAACGCTTCCCTTGCCTCAGTTAGCTCTGTTGTAATGGGCAATGAGAGCGGTGTGACCACGTTTAAGCAGAACGGAGAAAACTACCTTCTCTTTTACGGAACAGTACCTGATGTTGGTTGGAAGCTGTGTGTAACTCTTCAGGAAAAAGAGATGAATGCCAGCGTGACCGCTATCAGATCTTTCCTGATCATTATTTGCGTGATAGCCATTATTGCGTGCATGGCAATTATTGTGGGCCTGGCCCTTTCCATTGTTAAGAGCGTTAATAATGTTAAGAAATTTGCCGGCAATCTGGCAAAGGGAGATTTTACCATCTCCAATATCAAAGCTAAGAGTTCTGATGAACTTGGCCAGATGTCTATGTCACTTAATAACATGTATGAGAGCAACAAATCCGTTATCTCTCAGGTTTCTGAAGAATCCGGCCGTATCGGAGAGGCTTCTTCAAACCTTGGAGATATGGCACAGCAGCTTACCAACGACTTCCAGGTTATCAGAAGCAATATGACCGGAGTTAACGATGCCATGATGAGTGCATCAGCTGCTACTGAAGAGGTCAATGCCTCTATTGAGGAAGTAAACGCTTCTGTACAGATGCTGTCCGGACAGGCTGATGAGACTAGGATCCAGGCTGAGGAGATACAGAAAAAGGCTGCACAGATTGAGGAGAACTCCAGAAGAGCCAGTGAGAATGCCGCTCAAATCTCCTCTGAGAGAGAAAAAGATGTGGAAGAGGCCAATGAGCAGGCTGAAGTCGTTAAGGAGATCGGTTCTCTTGCAGATTCTATCGCAGAGATTGCAGACCAGATCAACCTCCTGTCCCTCAACGCTTCCATCGAGGCTGCAAGAGCCGGAGAGCACGGAAAAGGTTTTGCTGTTGTTGCAGCTGAGATCAACAAGCTTGCAGGAGATACAGCGGATGCTGTTGGGCAGATACAGGGAACAGTCGACAATGTTCAGGGGGCCTTTGAACATCTGCTCAATGCTACCAATGAACTTCTCAGGTTCCTTAAGGAAACTGTTAAGACCGATTATGACAACTTCGTAAATATAGCTCAGGAATACGGCAACGATGCTGAATCCTTTGGACGTCAGTCGAGTTCTATTTCCGAGATGGTTGATACTATCCGTGGCGCTATGGGAGAAGTAAGTTCAGCTATCCAGAACATTACCGAGTCCACTCAGGACACAGCATCCAGAAGTTCGGAGATCACCGATACAGTTAACACCGTATCCGGAGTGGTTGATAACGTATCAGATATGTCTGTTCGTCAGCAGGAGATTTCTAAGTCGTTGTCTGACGTAGTAGGACAGTTCAAACTTAAATGATTCTTTTGTTGATCAGTACTGTCAACTAACATATAAACAAATAAAAGGAGAGAATACATGAAAAGGATGAGTCTTCGCGTCAAGATGCTTCTGTGTATTTTGCCGGTCATGGCCATAGCCATGGTTCTGCTGACATATGTAGCAGCTAATCAGATCAGCAGCACTATGCAGTCCATGAACACCGAAACAATGAATGAGACAGTTATTGCTAACGCAAACATTGTTGACGGTAAGCTAAAGATAATCAAAACCTCGTGTGTTGATATTGCCCAGATGATATCAACATCTTATCAGTTTGTTACGATGGATAACTATAAGGGTACTATCACTAAGATTATCACTAGTAACGATTCTGTTCTCGGGTCCGGAATCTGGTTTGAACCCTATATGTTCGATAAGAACGAAATGTATGTAGGTCCATACTGGTATAAAGACGGTAGTGAAATTGTTGAGACCTATGATTACAGTAATGCTGAGTATGACTACTTTAATCAGGAATACTATCTGAACGCGAAATCACTTTCAGAGGGTCAGGCAATGATCACAGATCCATACTATGATCCTACATCAGGTACGGTTATGGCCAGCTGTTCAGCACCTATATATGACAACGGCACATATGTTGGCTGTGTAACAGTTGACATGTCATTGGATGACATAGACGAGATGATATCCGGAATCAAAGTCGGAAAAACCGGATCGGCAATGCTTGTTGATTCATCAGGAACATATCTTTACTGCCTTGATTCTTCCAAGGTGGAATCAGGAGTTCACATCACCGAAGACGATAATCCTGCACTTGCTGCAATGGGAACAGAGCTCATGTCAAAAGATTCCACATATCCTCAGATGGGTGCATTCATGGAGAATGGCAAAAATATACTTTTGACATATGTTACCATTCCTGATGTTAATTGGAAGCTTATACTTCGAATGGACATAGACGAGCTTGAAGAACCGGTACAGGCCGCAGGCGTTAAGCTTGCCGGTATTTGTATTGCGGCTCTTTTGGTTGGCGCGGCTATCATCTGGATATTTGTAATGAGTATCTCAAAGAGTATCAACAATGTTAAAGCCTTTGCCGGATCCCTTGCAAGCGGTGACTTTACTGTTGATAAGATCAGAAGTAAGAGCGGAGATGAGCTGGGACAGATGTCCGATTCCTTAAACAACATGTTTGAGAGCAACCGCGATGTTATCAGTAAGATTTCAGACGGATCGGAACGGGTATCCGAGACATCTTCAGGTCTTGCTACCATGGCCGGTGAACTTCAGGATCAGTTCAACAGCATCCAGGGCAATATCTCAGGCGTTAACGATGCCATGATGTCCTCCGGTGCAGCAACTGAGCAGGTTAATGCTTCTGTAGAAGAAGTCAATGCGTCAGTTCATCAGCTGGCTGGCGAGACTGAAAAGACAAGTGCAGAGGCTGCCGATATCAAGGCGAGAGCAAGAGATATCGAAAAGAAATCAAAGCAGGCCTATGACAATGCGATCAGTATTGCAGAGCAGAGAGAAGCAGATCTTGCCGATGCCAATGAGAAGGCTAAGGTTGTGGATCAGATCGGAACTCTTGCCGATACGATTGCTGAGATTGCCGACCAGATCAACCTTCTTTCACTCAATGCAAGTATTGAGGCTGCAAGAGCAGGAGATGCAGGTAAAGGTTTCGCAGTAGTTGCTTCAGAGATCAACAAGCTTGCAAGTTCAACATCGGAGGCAGTAGAGCAGATCAGAGATACCATCGACGGTGTACAGGAAGCTTTCGGAACACTTTCAAATTCTTCGGGAGAGCTGCTTGAATTCATTAAAGAGACAGTTACACCTGATTATGACAACTTCGTAAATGTAGCTAAACAGTACGGCGATGATGCTGATTCCTTCGGAGGATCTTCAGAGAACATTGCTCAGATGGTTGAGAACATCAGAGCATCCATGGAAGAGGTATCTAAGGCTATCCAGAATATCGCAGAATCTACACAGGATACTGCAGATCTCTCCAGCAGAGTAAATGACTCCGTAATGGCTGCTGCAGATGTTGTTTCCAATGTAAATGATATGTCCGGCAAACAGGAAGAGATCGCCGGAACGCTGAAAGAGATTGTGGGTAAGTTCAAACTTAAGTGATAATGAGTCGAAAGTAAGAAAGAGCGTACATGCTTGCATGTACGCCCTTTTTTGACTTTATGACGATAACGGATATGAGGAAAAAAGTGCGTAGCACGATTTCCGAATGTCCGTCGGATTGCGAGAACGAAGTGGAGCAATCCGTTATCACTGAATCCGTATAATTCTACAATGTGTCTTGCCTCTTGATATACTGCGGAGCATCAGCCTCGCCTCGTATGTTCTTGGCATGGATTATATGTGCCCACTTATCAACGATGGCATTTTCAATGTGAACACCCTCTTCAATTGTGGAGTAGGCCATGATGATGGAGTTCTTGATGACAGCGCCTTTCTTGATCACAACACTACGTCCGATTATTGAATTTTCGATGCTTCCTTCAATAAGACATCCGTTACTTACAAAAGAGTTTGTGACCTTGGCACTTTCGAAGTACTGAGTAGGGCAGGCATCGGTGGTCCTTGTGTAGATGGGCCACTCGGGACGGAACAGGTCATGAGCCATATCATAGTCAAGAAGTGCCATTGATGCATTGAAATAATCTTCAAGACTTGTCAGGGTCGCAAAGTATCCTCTGTGCTGGAAGGCTCTGATATCCATGTCCTTGCACTTAAGGTTTACGATATCAGCAAGGGTGTACATGGAGCTCATCCAGCTGGCTGACTTTACAAGCTCAACGAAAATGTCTTTCTTCATGCAGTAGGTATCCATGAAAATGTTTCTGGAGTTGGCTGTTCCAAGGTTCTTGTCTATGGACTGGACACCCTTTTGTTTGTTGACGGAAACGGTGTGGCAGTTCTTAAAATACTCCCTGGCATTGTCTACCTTGTGGTACAAAAGAGTTACGTCGGCTCCGGAAGAAACATGGGCATCAAGGAGCTGTCTGTAATCCTGCTTGTAAACCATGTAGCTGGGAGCAATGATAACATAATCCTGATGCATACGCTGAATGATATCAAGATTCTCCATGTAAGCGGAGATATCATTGTTGTAAATGGAGCGTGAAGATGAGTTCTGTGAAAACAGAAGCTGGATCTTACCACGTTTTGAGTTGATGTTGTAATGTCTTCCGCTTCCTACGTGCTCGGCAATGGATCTGGGCCTTGAGCGGACATATACCTGAATACGGTTAATATCACTGTTACTCATGTTTGAGATGGGAAAATCTATAACACGAAATCTTCCAAGGAAAGAGAAAGCACCAATGGGACGATAATCGTGAAGACCCTCAACATGGATGGTGTTATCTGCGGAGGATACTATACCAAAAGCCTTAACTGCCATTACTTTGTACCTCCTTTCACGTTTTTGGCAACAAGTTCAATGTTTTCGCTGTTTCTGGAACCTACCCTGGCTTTCTTGCCAATATGTACATTTTCAGCAACCAGCGCTCTTGTAACTGTTGCGCCTTCTTCGACCACTACACCCGGCATGAGAACAGAATCAACGATCTTGGCTCCCTTGCCCACAATGGCTCCTGTAAAGAGAACCGAGTTGGTGACACTTCCCTCTACACGCACACCCTGTGTGATATATGCTTTTTTGATCTTTGCATCCTTGCCTATGTACTGAGGAAGAGTAGATACGTCTTCTGTGTAGATGAGCCAGGATGAATCGTTCAGATTAAGAGAGTTCTTGGGATCGAGAAGATCCATGTTGGCTTCCCAAAGGGAATCGATGGTTCCCACATCCTTCCAATATCCCTTGAATTCATATGCGAAAAGACCTTTCTTTTCATTCAGCATTCTTGGAATAATGTCTTTTCCGAAGTCATGATCTGAATCGGGGTTCTTCATATCCTCGATAAGCATCTTGCGAAGAAGCTTCCAGCTGAAGATGTAGATACCCATGGACGCGAGATTGCTCTTTGGCTTGGCGGGCTTTTCTTCGAATTCGATGATACGGCCCTTGCCGTCAGTATTCATGATTCCGAAACGGCTTGCTTCACGCATGGGAACACCGCGGACAGCAATAGTTGCGTCAGCGTGCATCTGTTTGTGATAATCAAGCATCTTGGAATAATTCATCTTGTAAATGTGATCTCCGGAAAGAATAAGCAGATACTCCGGATCGTAAGTATCGATAAAATCGATATTTTGAGAAATTGCATCAGCGGTTCCGCGAAAGACATCAAGGCCCTGATCAGCCTTCTCGCGTGGAGTCAAAACATATACACCGCTGTCCTTGGAGTCGAGACCCCAACGTCCGTCCTGTGCTACATAGCTGTTAAGGAGCACGGACTCATACTGTGTAAGAACACCGACAACATCGATGCCACTGTTCGCACAGTTACTTAAAGGGAAATCAATGATACGATATTTTCCCCCATAGAAAACTGCTGGCTTAGCTACCTTCGTGGTTAGGTCTTTTAGCCTGCTTCCACGTCCACCTGCCAGGATCATAGCTAACATTTCGTTTTGAGCCATATGTAGATCCCCCTATCTTGATGTTTGTAGAAATACCCTATAATCTATGATATAATGCATGAGGACTTTAATCAAGCACGAAAGGGGTATCTAGGGTGCTTTCCGTAATTATACCTGCATACAATGAAGAAGAGATAATACCACAAACCGCTTCAGTAATAAGCGGTATTTTAAGTGATGCCAATATAGAGCACGAGCTGCTTTTTGTGAATGACGGATCCAAGGACAAAACCTGGGAAAAGATAGAGCAGCAGGCGGAGAATATCCCCTGTGTCAGAGGAATCTGTTTTTCAAGGAACTTTGGAAAAGAGTCGGCGATATTTGCCGGAATAGCAGAGGCAAAGGGTGAATGCTGCGTGGTAATCGACTGCGACCTTCAGCATCCGCCGGAGAAGATAGTCGAGATGTACAGACTCTGGGAGCAGGGATATGAGATAGTAGAGGGTGTTAAGTCTGACCGCGGCAGAGAGAGCGGCCTTCACAGATTTGCTGCCAAAAGTTTCTACGGCATCATGTCCAGCGCTATCGGATTTGATATGTCCAGAGCATCTGACTTTAAGCTCCTTGACAGAAAGGCCATGAACGTACTCCTTAACATGAACGAGAAGAACGCATTCTTCAGGGCTCTTTCATCCTGGATCGGCTTTAAGTCAACAGAAGTGGAATATGAGGTGAGAGAGAGGCAAGTCGGTACCTCCAAATGGAGCACCAGAGCACTGTTTAAATATGCTCTTACCAATATCACATCCTTTACATCTGCGCCTATGCAGATAGTTACACTTCTTGGAATCATCGTGTTTGTCGTGGGCCTTGGCGCCAGCATCGAAGCGATCGTGACCTTCTTTAAGGGACAGGCACAGGACGGCTTTACGACCGTTATTATCCTTCAGTGCTTTACAGGGTCTTTTATCATGATGGCACTTGGAATTATCGGATTCTACATTTCCAAGATCTATGATGAGGTCAAGGGAAGGCCGAAGTATATCATTGACAGGACGGTATAACGGGCCGTTTGCAAGTTTTTTCATCAACGGAAATTAATAAAAATATTATTTGTTTAATCGTATTTTAGAGGTACAATATAAGTAAGTGGGAGTTTGTCTTTATGTGGCTGAAAGGAGAACTTTATGCTTGCTACGTTGATACCTCTTTTTGATAGTGAAATGTCTGTGTGCTCATATTCTGTCTTTGCACGCAAGACCAATCTCTTTTTGAATCCCTCATTTATGGCCGGGGCCAGATTCGATGGGGCAGGTACCGTTCCGGAGCTTGAAGTTGTCAGTAACATGGGTGTTGCAACTCTCTCAGGCGGAAAAGAGGTCTTTGTTCCCATAAATCAGTTTTCAATTTTTGCAGAGATATCCCTTCAGTGTACGGTTCCGCCGCAGAAGGTTGTTCTTTTGATGGATAATTCAATTCCTCCGGAGGAGGCTTACGTCAAGAGGGCAAAAGAGCTTAAGGAACAGGGATACAGACTGGCAATCCGAAAGATCCCAATCAGTAGTTTTGAAGATTACAAGGAGCTTATAGCCCTTTGCAGCTATATACTTCTTGATCACGTTAAGATTGATGTTTCCAAGGCTAAAATATATTTTGGCAGACAGTATCCGGGCATCAAGCTGTGTGCTGTTAATGTTGATACAAAAGAAGACTATGACAAGCTTGTAGCGGACGGCGGATATGACCTCTACGAGGGAAGCTTCTTCAGAATGCCCATTAAGAAGTCGGAGAAAGAGGTAAGCCCGTTGAAGGTCAACTACATTGAACTTCTCAATGTGGTCAACGCCCCTGACTATGATCTGACCGATGCTGCGGATGTTATCGGAAAAGACCCTGCTCTTGTGATCTCACTTCTTGAGATCGTAAACAGAATGGCTTTTAATTCCGAGATAACATCTATTCGCCATGCGGCTGCCATGCTCGGACAGAAGGAACTGAAAAGATGGATCAATACAGCCGTTACAAAGGAACTTTGTGCGGATAAGCCAAGTGAGCTTATCAGGCTGGTTATGATAAGAGCGAAATTTGCAGAGAACCTTGCCAGTGAGTTTGAGATGGCAATGCAGGCGCCGGAGCTGTTCATTATGGGATTGTTCTCGGCTCTTGATATCATGCTTGAAAAGACCATGGAAGATGCCCTTGAAATGGTCCAGGTTTCAACGCATATCAAAGAAGCACTTCTGGAGAACAAGGGAGATTTCGCTAAGATACTGCAGTTTATCAAATGCTATGAGGATGCGGACTGGACTGAGGTATCCAGGATCCTTGTTCTGGAAGATATCGATATGAACAATGTCTACACCGCATATCTCGGAGCGCTTAGATGGTATCGTGATCTGATTCCGGCATAAGCAAGAGGGCAGCTTTATGCTTTGAGGATCCAGTATGGTTGATGTCAGAGGGATAGGCAGCTTTACCTTTAACCTCGCGGCTGTTATTGTTGCAGTGACCTGTCTTTTCTATACTCTTTTGATGGGCAGGAACCGCAGGTTTAAGAATAAACTGTTTATCGCGCTTATAGTAATTGTAATCATTGATGCGACTACCGTTATAGGAGCTGATCTGATAACACTTGGGAATATATCCCAGGCAGGTAAGCTCTTGATTTTTTATGTGCTCCAATACATCTATTTTTTCACACATTTTGCCATTGCTCCAATGTTTGCGCTATATATAATAATGGTCTGCAATGTGTCGTATCGCTTTTCCAAGCTGGCGCAGTTTTGTCTTGCGTTGCCTTTCTATATTCTTGAAATCCTTGTTGCCACCAATGTCTTTACGCGTTTTGTATATATCTTTGACGATGAACTGAAGTTCCACAGACACGCAGGTGTTTACATCGCCTATGTTCAGGCGGGGTTCTACGTTCTGTTTGCGATGGTGGCGCTTTTTCTGTATTGGAATATCCTCAACAGGATGAAAAAGATCGCACTTCTCTATTTCTTCGGGATAGTGATTGCCGGAACTCTGATACAGATGTTTTTCAGCAATATCCAGTGTGAGCTCATTTGCGAGGCTATAGGTCTTATGGGCATCATGATCGTCCTTGAAAATGACGATGACATGATGGATATGCCATCCGGTGCCTTTAACAGAAATGCCATGACCAAGGATGTGGGAAACTACTTTAAGTACGGCAGGAATTTCTACAGCATCTGTATAAGGCTTCTTAATGCTGATTCTTACAGGAAGATCACGGGATACGAAGAGTTTGAAAAGATACTAAGAGAGATTGTTGAGTTCTTTCGCAGTATCGATGACAGATTTGATATTTACAGGGCAGCGTCAGACTGCTTTATGATAGTCTGCCCCGATATAGATAACGACTACGCTACAAGCGTGGCGGAGAAGGTTTTATCAAGGTTTGATCAGGGGTGGTCCCTAAAGGACAACACTCTGTTTCTTAAGGCCTATATACTCATGGCCAGCTCTCCTGATCAGTTTACATCCCTTGACAATCTCTTTTTCCTGAGCGACTCATCAATTGATGCTGATAACGACAGGGTGCTCCAGGGCCATGATCTGGACTTCATCCTTAGAAGGGCCGAAGTCGAAAAGGCTGTTAAAAGAGATATCGGAACCGATGCTTTTAAGGTATATTTCGAACCTATTTATACCAAGGATGATCTGGCCATCTGTGCGGCTCAGGCGGTTGTTGTTTTTGAAGACAGCGAGCTCGGTGCGATCGCGCCTGATGAATTCCTTCCGATCGCGGAGCAGACAGGACTTATAGAGAAACTGGGATGGTTTACAATTGATGAGGCTTTCTACTTCCTCGGCGGCGGTATCGCCGAAGAGATGGGATTGGAATTCATTGAGATAGGGCTCTCATCCATTCAGCTCATAAAATCGGATTTCAGCGCAAGAGTAAGAAAAGCACTGTCAAAATTCGGTGTAAGACCGACTCAGATTGTTTTTGATATTACGGAATCATCCGCCGCAACAGATCAGGATGTGCTCGGTATCGTCATGGCGGATCTTGAAAAAGACGGGATCAGGTTCTTTATGGATGAATACGGATCCGGTTTCTTTAACATGCAATCAGCTTCTTCACTCATCTTTGAGGGTGTGAAGATGGATGCATCTCTTTTGCATGTGGCTAAAAGAAATATGCAGAACAAGATCATTCTTGAGAACAGACTTAAGATGATGAACCAGATGCAAAAGCGCATTGTCCTGGATCATGTGGATTCCCAGGAACTCTTTGAGACCATATCCGCCGTGAAAGCTGATTACCTAAAGGGTTCTTATTTTTCCGAAGCGGTAAGCAAGAATGAGTTTATCTCAATCCTGCGTGCTACCGAGCTTGCCAGGATGGAGGAGAGAAGAGCAAGGGCTGCCAACGAAGCAAAGAGCAACTTCCTTGCCAATATGTCACACGAGATAAGAACCCCTATCAATGCAGTACTTGGTATGAATGAGGTTATCCTTCGTGAATGCACGGATGAAAAGATCCTTGAATATGCCCAGAATATTGAGGGGGCCGGAAGAACTCTTTTGTCACTGATAAATGATATCCTTGACTTCTCCAAGATCGAGGCGGGAAGTATGGAAATCAATGAGGCGGATTATGACTTCTCATCGGTTCTCAACGATGTCTACAACATGGTGCATATCAAGGCATCCCAGAAGTCGCTTCAGCTGATATTTGATATTGATGACACTCTTCCGGAGAGTATGCACGGCGATGAGATGCGCCTTAGACAGATAATGGTGAACATCTTAAATAATGCTGTAAAGTATACCTCCGAAGGAAAGGTCACCCTTAAGATAACAGGCTATCGGGAATTTGGTGACATGATAACCTTAAAGATCGATGTTTCGGATACCGGCATCGGAATTAAGGATGAGGACAAGGAAAGACTCTTTGAGAAATTCAAGAGGCTTGATATAGACAAGAACAAGACCGTTGAAGGAAGCGGACTTGGACTTGCCATCACAAGCTCTCTTCTTGATCTTATGGGCGGAAGTATTTCTGTTGAAAGTGAGTATGGAAAGGGATCAACCTTTACCATCACTCTTCCACAGAAGGTTGTCAGTGATAATCCGATCGGAGACTTTAAGTCTAAGCTTTCGGAGACGACGAAGGAGCGAAAGAAATATAAAGAAAAACTGACAGCTCCTGAAGCGGAGATCCTGGTAGTTGATGACACGCCTATGAACCATGTGGTCATCAGAGAACTGCTAAAGAGCATACAGGTCAGGGTGGAATCCGCAAGAAGCGGAGAGGAGTGCCTCAAAAAGCAGCACGAAAAGAAATACGACATCATTTTCCTGGACTATCGTATGCCGGGAATGGATGGTATTGAGACACTGGATGAAATCAAGAAAGATACTTCGAGTCCAAACAAGGATACGCCTGTTATCGTGCTTACAGCCAATGCTATTTCCGGAGCAAGGGAGAACTTCCTCAGGGAGGGCTTTGATGATTACTTAAGCAAACCCATCGAGAGCGATAAGCTGGAGGATACACTGATAAGGTATCTGCCTAAGGAGAAGGTGCTCCTTACATCCGATAACAAAAAAGAAGAAAAAACAGAGACTCAGGGCAGTCAGGAAAATGAAAGCACAGATTATCCGGAATGGACCAGGTATCTTGAGGAGATCGATGTCGGAGAAGGCCTTAAGAACTGCGGAAGCATTGATAGCTACTTCAATATCATCAAGGTCTACTATGAATCAGCTGAGATGACAGAGAACAATATTGAAGGTGCATATAACGATGAAAACTGGAAGGACTACACAAGTTATGTCCATTCCTTGAAGAGTACCAGCAGGACTATAGGAGCCAGAAGCCTTAGCGAGCTTGCCAAAAAGCTTGAGGATGCAGGAAATGCAGGTGACATCGAGACCATCAGGGAGTACCAGGATGAGCTGATGAATCTGTTCACTATAGTCAAATACACACTCTCCAAGGTTCCGGGAATTGATCAGCAGGAAGAAAATCCTGATGCAGATGACAAGGTCGATATAAGCACAGCACAGCTCAGGGATGCTTACCAGAGCATCATTGAAGTCAGCAAGAGCCTTGACTATGACACACTCACATTTATCCTTGATTCTTTGAGAAACTACAGACTTCCCGATAAAGACAGGAAGATCTCAAGGAGCATAGGTGAAATGGCATATAAGCTTCAGTGGGATGAGATTGTAAGATTAGCTTCAGAGGGACTGACCCTATTAGAGGAGTAAGCTATGTTTAACAAAAAGATATTACTTGTAAGAAATGAAGAGACGTTCCTTGTAAATGCGATAAAGAATGCTCTCCTGGATGCCAAATTTCTCGTAACGGAGGCCGCATATGTTCTGTCTGATCTGAGCGGAAAGACAAAGGATACGGACCTTATCCTTCTCTACACGGATACCGAGTTCGAGGAACATCGTGATGTCATGGTGTATTTTAAGGATCTGTGCATCGATGAGAATATGATAATGATCGTCATAGGAAACAAGGACGCCTTCAATCTTGTTCACCAGTATATTCCGAAAGAGGATGTGGCGTATGAGATTGAAAGACCTCTTGACATGGCTGATCTTGTGCAAAAAGCTCTCATAGTGACCGACGATGAATATGAGTTCCAGCGAAGAAAGAGCATTCTTATTGTGGATGACGACCCGACTTTTCTTCAGATGATAAGAGAGTGGCTCAAGGATACCTACAGGATCGGAATGGCAAATTCCGGAACCCAGGCGGTAGCCTGGCTTGCCACCAACAAGGCAGATCTCATACTCCTTGATTATGATATGCCGGTACTGGACGGACCAAAGGTCCTTGAGATGCTAAAGAGTGAGTCTTTCTCAAGCTCAACTCCGGTAATGTTTTTAACAGGAAAAAACGACAAGGAGAGCGTTACAAACGTTATTGCTCTGAAACCTGCGGATTATCTGCTCAAGACGATCTCTAAGGACAAACTTCTTTCTACACTGGATGCTTTTTTCAAGGCGAGGAAGTAGGCTATGGGTGATATAAACCCTATAGGAGCGCTATCCTTCAGGATTGCGGCCCTGATCATCTGCATAACCTGTATCTTTTACACGGCTGTGATAAAAAAAGAGACCAAGAAGAGGCTCCGCAGCCGTTTATTTCTTGTTGCCCTCATAATCACCTGCTATGACTGCATCACGGGAATCATTAATACTCTGGTGCTGGACAGCTCTCTTTCTCTTGATACAAAATACCTGGTAGTCTATTTTAATAAGCTTACATATTACGGAACACACTTTGCGTTTGTTCCGGTATTTGCGCTGTATATAATCCTTGTCTGCGACGTTTTTCACAGATATAGAAGTAAACTTTCTCTGGCTTTGTTTTTTGGACCGTGCCTTTTCCTGGAGCTGGCAGTCATAACAAATCCTTTCACAGGCTTTATCATCAGTAACGGAATAGAGAACAACTTAAAAAGAGGCGGAGGAGTTTACCTTGCCTATGTGTTCAGTGCGGTTTATCTCGGGTTCTGTTTTTATCTTCTCGGAAGATACTGGAATACCATGAATCATCTTCAGAAGATTGCCATGTTCTACTTTTTGGGACTTGCTGTGACTGGAGTTATTGTACAGATGATCTTCCCTGAGATCATCTGTGAACTGCTGGCGGAATCCCTGGGACTTATGGGCGTCATGATCATGGTGGAAAAGGATGACTACAGACTTGATTACAAGACAAAGGCATACAACAGGTCTGCCCTGATACATGACCTGAAGGGTGCTCTTAACGTTGAAAAGAAATTCCATGCAATCTGCGTTCGTATCATAAACGCCGATCTCTATCGCAGACTTATGGGATATAAGGGCTATGATGTTATTCTTACCAATGTCGCAGATTTTCTTAAGAGCCTCGATTACAGGTTTGATGTTTACAGGACCACGGGCGGAAATTTCTACATGCTGTGCGAGGATATGTGCGGCTTTGACGTGGACAAGGTGATAGAAAAGATAGTCAACCGATTTGAAGAAAGCTTCGAAACAGAGTACGGAGCTACCAATGTAAAAGCAAAGATCATCTGCGTTAAATGTCCTGATGAATTCAGCGATGCCTATGATATCCTGAGACTTTCCGAGTGCAATATAGATGAAGAGGACAAGATTGTCTTTAAGGGAAAAGACATTGAATTCATCCTGAGAAATATTGACGTGGAAAAAGCCATAATAAGGGGTATCGCAGGAGATGCCTTCATGGTGCTTTATCATCCTGTCTACGACAAAAAGACATTGGGTGTAGTTTCTGCTGAAGCTCTTTTGAGATTAAATGACTCTGTAATGGGAAAGATGAGATTTTCTGAGTTTAAGGCTGTCGCTGAGGATGCAGGTGTTGCAAGTGAGCTGGAATTCAGGATGATCGATTCGGTATGCCAGTTCATCAATTCCGGCGTAAAAAAATCCGACATGGACATTAAGGTCTTTGTAATCAATATTATGTCTGTACAGGTGCTTAAACAGGAGCTCGTGGACAAGGTAAGGGCATGCGTCAAGAAGTACGAAATAGATACCGGTATGCTCAGGTTCAGCGTTAGTGATACAATAGCAACACAGGCA
This sequence comes from Butyrivibrio sp., assembly GCA_017445665.1. Taxonomy (GTDB): domain Bacteria; phylum Bacillota; class Clostridia; order Lachnospirales; family Lachnospiraceae; genus Butyrivibrio. Next base: position 15,208 of record JAFSTR010000169.1, read on the forward strand.
CAGGATGTGCTGGGATACATAATTGATGAATTTAACAAGATAGGGATCAGGTTCATTTTGTTCAACATGGATTCCGGTTTTCTTAGACTGGACGTTACTACTATCGATAAGTTCGACGGTATCAATGTTGATGTCAAAAGACATTTTGAATCTGAAGATGCTACTCACGAAGAAGCGATTCTTCGTGACAAGGTCAATATGCTAAGTCAGCTTGGTAAACGTGTCATTTTGAGCGGTATAGACAGTAAAGAGCTCTATGACAGGGTAAAAGATGTCAAAGCCGATTTCATTATCGGAGACTACCTCTCGCCGGGTGTTACCAAAAATGAACTCCAGAACAAGTTCTGGAATAAAGAGGTGTTTAATGAAAAGAGTACATAGGATTCTCGCTGCTCTTATTGTGCTTGTCGTAATAGCTGCAACAGCTTACGGGGTGATAAGCCGCAATGGAGTTGCAAAGGGGGAAGCTGAGAATAAGATTGTGGTTGTTTCACCGCATCCGATTGAATTTATGAAGCCGCTGGTTAGTGAATTTGAGGCCCAGACTGGGATAACCGTAGAGGTTATAAGGTGCGGAACCAGCGAGGCTGTATCCAGAATACAGGATGGGGAGAAGATCGATGTTCTTTGGGGAGGTTCCGTTCTTTCAGTAGGTTCCTACGAAGATCTCTTTTTACCTTACACAACTGAAAATGAAAAGAGCTTTTACAGCGAATACAGAAATGCAGGCAATGCTTTGACCTGCTTTACCGACGTGCCCAGTATTCTTATGGTCAATACTGACCTTTTGGGTGACATGGAAATAGACGGCTATGAGGATCTGTTAAGCCCGGCACTTGCCGGAAAGATTGCCTATGCCAGTCCCGTCAAGTCCTCGTCCTCCTTTGAGCATCTCACCAATATGCTCTATGCCATGGGAGACGGAGATCCGGATAAGGGCTGGGACTATGTAGAGAAGTTCACCACGCAGCTATCAGGAAAACTCCTTGAGAGTTCTTCCGATGTATATCAGGGTGTTGCCAGCGGTAAATTTGTGGTGGGGCTTACCTTTGAAGAGGCGGCCATCACCATGTTAAAAGGAGGAAAACACGTTAAGGTCGTATACATGGAGGAGGGAGTTGTCTCTACGCCTGACGGTATCTACATAAATAAAAATGCTGAAAATCCCGACGGGGCAGCAGCCTTTGTTGACTTTATGACTGATGTTGATACCCAGCATTATATCGCCACAGATCTGGGAAGACGATCTGTACGCGAGGATGTAAACAGTTCAGCCCTTGTCAAAGCCAAGGAGGATATAAGGCTTTTGCAGGTTGATAAAGACAAGGTATTAAAGGACAGGTCAGAGTGGGTAGATAAGTTTATGAGCTATATGGGGGAGGATGGAAATGAGTAAAGATATCAAATCCTTCCAGGACAACATAAGAAGAACCTTTATCCTGTTTTCTCTTACTCCTGTCATTGCAATCGTATTTACTGCGATATTGCTTTTTATCTTCACCTGGAGTGCCTATATGGCTGAGACAACCAGGGAGGACTCAAAGAGCATTGCAGGGGATGTGGATATAATACTGGATACTTACTATGCAATGCTAACTGACGTGGAATTTGTGGTTTCCACTGCGGATATCGATGTGGAGAAGGTGCGTGACAGAGTCTTTTCCATACTATACAGCAGGACTTCGGATTTCGATGACATCGGAAATCTCATGATCATGTCACCGGAGAAAAGAGCTCTTTTTACCAGCAAGAATTCTGTTCCTGAGTGTCTTACTGGAGAGGAATACGACAACTGGGGCATATGGAACAGGATCAAGACACACCCAAATGAAACAAGGACTGTGCTCTACGGCGGAAATCTCTATGTGGTAAGGGGGGTGTTTAGGGGGAGTGATCTTAAGTATGCCATCATCTATTCTGTACCGCCGCAGGTTATTGCAAACGTCATCAACAACAAGAACAGATACTGTATTCTGACTGATCTGGGCGGATGGGTTTACCTTAATAATACCCAGGGACTTACAGATGAGTTTGGTCAGATCAATTCTCTTCTGGAAGGCAATACCGGTTATGCACGGATCGGCGGGCAAAAGTATATCTGCTACGAGACTTCTGTGGCCAAGGGGCTGAGAGTATATACTTTTTCTGACATAAACAGAAGCACCAGGATGATCATAATTCTGGTTGTTATAGTGGCGGTTATTTTCTGCGCTATAATCTTTATCACCTACAGGAGTACTGCCACCAGCTCAGAGGTATACACCCGCGATGTAAAAAAGATTGAAGATGCCTTTGAGGCGGTCCAGCAGGGGAATCTTGACGTGTCCCTGAGCATTGACAGCTCCAAGGAATTTCAGACCATCGGAAATGATTTCAATGAGATGCTTGACGGTCTAAAAAAGCAGATAGAACAGAACCGGGAGCTGGCACAGAATGCGGCTTTTTCACAGGTCAAGCAGCTTGAGAGCCAGTTCAATCCGCACTTTTTGTTTAACACCCTGGATAACATCAGATTCATGGCTAAGATAGATGCTGCATCCGCTGATAAGATGATAGTATCGCTGTCAGGTCTTTTGAGGTACAGCATAAGAGAGACCAGGGAAGAAGTGACTGTCGGAGAGGATCTTCAGCACCTGCAGTTTTACCTCAACATCCTGCAGATAAGATTCAACAAGAGGTTTGCCTACAGCATAAATGTCTCCGAGGACATAAACGACTGCCTTATACCTAAGCTTCTTCTGCAGCCTCTTTTGGAGAATGCTGTAAAATACGGCTTTGGAGAAAAGGAAAAACTCACGGTCAGGATAAACGGCTATCAGCATCAGGAGAGGCTGATCTTTATCTGTGAGGATGACGGAGTCGGTATTGACGAGGATGTACTTGAAGAGCTTAAGCACTCGATCCAGAATCCTGATACGCAGCCGGCGCACTTTGGGCTTTACAATATTCACCAGAGGATAAGGCTCATGTATAATGGAGACTACGGACTTGATATATGGAGTAAAAAAGGAGAGGGCACTACGGTAAGACTTACGCTGCCTAAGAGAGTGGAGAAGAATGTACAGAGTTTTGATAGCAGAGGATGAGGATATCATCCGCAAGGGGATAGCTTATACCATGGACTGGGTATCCATGGGCTGCACCATCATTGGAGAGGCTGCAAACGGCAAGGAGGGAGTGGAGAAGATAAAAGAGCTTTCTCCCGACATAGTGCTCGCTGACATAATGATGCCGCTTATGGATGGTATTGAAATGATAAGGCAGGCACAGGAGACGTGTGACTTTAAGGCGATCATCATGACCAGCTATGCTGATTTTGAGTACGCAAAACAGGCAATAGAGCTTGGGGTCTCTGCATATCTTATGAAACCTGTTGACGAAGAGGAACTTAAAAAGAACATAGCAAAGGTCATCACTGAGATAGAAAAGGACAATCAGCTGCGCCAGTTATCCTCCAGGTCGAAAAACGGAGACGATGTCGATGCGCTCTTTATAAAGAGCGAAGGAGATAACGACTATATCCAGGAGGTCTTAAAGGCAACAAAGGAGCGCTACGCGGAAAAGATAAGCATCGAGACCTTCTCCGAGGAACTTGGCGTTTCCGCCAGCTACCTATCCCGCAAATTCAAAGAAGCTACCGGCCTAACCTACCTTGATTTCCTCAACAAATACAGAGTTCAGCAGGCCATAAAGCTACTTGAAAAAGGAACCTATAAAGTCTATGAAGTGTCCGAAATGACAGGCTTTTCAGACTACAAATACTTCAGCACAGTCTTCAAAAAATACACAGACAGATCGCCGTCAGATTTTGTTAAATGACAGGTTGAAAATATGTGTTCAGAATTTTGGACAAAAAAACAGAAATTTGGGTATTACCGATTTCTGTTTTTTTTTATGATTAATTTATCCAATGACCCGAAATTGAAAGGAGAAGAATTATGAAAAAGAAATTAGCATTGGTATTGGCGGGACTTATGACACTTAGCATGGTTGGATGCGGAAGTGCAGCTACAGAGACACCTGCAGCTACTACTGAGGCTCCTGCAGCTACAGAGGCACCTGCTGCAGAGGCTGAAAGCTCAGGAATGGACGCTCTTATCGAAGCTGCCAAGGCAGACGGAGAGCTCATTGTTTACGGCTCCTGCGAAGAGGAATATCTTGCAGCAGCATGTGAGAACTTTGAAAAGCTCTATGGCATCAAGGTTCAGTATCAGAGACTTTCTACAGGTGAAGTTCAGAGTAAGATCGAAGAGGAGAACGGAAACCCTTCAGGCGATGTATGGTTCGGTGGTACAACAGATCCTTACAACGTAGCAGCTTCCGAGGGACTTCTTGAGGCTTATGATGCTCAGAACGCAAGTCACCTTCTTTCAGATAAGTACCGTGATGCAGACGGATACTGGTACGGTATCTACAAGGGAATCCTTGGATTTATGGTCAACAAGGATGAGCTTGCAAGAATGGGCATAGATGAGCCTGCAGACTGGAAGGATCTTCTTGATGAGAAGTACAAAGGACTTATCTGGCTTTCAAACTACAACACAGCAGGAACTGCTAAGCTTGTTATCAACACAATGATCCAGAAGTACGGTCATGACGAAGGTATCCAGTACCTTGTTGACCTCGACAAGAACATCGAAGTTTATACAAAGTCAGGTTCAGGCCCTTCTAAGAACGTTGGTACAGGTGAGTGTGTAGTTGGTATCGGATTCCTTCATGATGGTATCACACAGATCGTTGACAACGGCTATGGCAACATCGGCCTTGTAATTCCTTCATCAGGAACTTCCTACGAGGTTGGTGCAACAGCTATCTTCAAGGGATGCCAGCATCCAAATGCAGCTAAGCTTTGGATCGAGTATGCCCTCAGCCCTGAGTGCGTAGAGCTCGCAGCACAGAACGGTTCATATCAGTTCCTGGTTCTTGACAACGCGAAGCAGCCTGAAGTTGCTACAGAGTTCGGCCTTGATCCCGAGAACGTTATGGATTATGACTTCGAAGATGCTAAGCAGAACACAACAACATACATCGAGGAAGTTATGAACGCACTTGGAAGCGCAGCAGACGATCGTTTCCAGACCGAGTGATAGAGAGTATTATCTCAAAATCATAGGGCGGATGCTTTTCCATCCGCCCTTTTCTTTTAAGATCATGCAAGGAGGAAAGAGTAATGGCAAAGAGTCAAAGTGCCAGCCTTGACAGAAAAAAGCTGATGGCGGACCCGATAATGGTCACAACCATTGTGCTTTTGGTGGTATTTCTTACAATCTTTATCTTGTATCCGCTGGCTATTTTGTTGGTGGACAGTTTCGTTTCGGATGATGGATTAACACTTGATACTTTTAAGAGAGTAATGGCGCTTCCTAACTTCAGACGCGCTATCACCAATACTTTAAAGGTTGGTTTTTTAGTTGGAATTGCTTCGTCTCTCATAGGTCTTTTGTTTGCCTATGTTGAGGTATACGTTAAACTTCGTACAAAATTCATGGAAGGTCTTTTCAAGGTAGTATCAATGCTTCCTGTTGTTTCCCCTCCATTTGTTTTGTCACTTTCAATGATCATGCTTTTCGGAAAAGCAGGTATCATTACAAGATTTCTTTTACATATCTACGACAACAGTGTGTATGGCTTCTGGGGTATAGCAATAGTCCAGACCCTTACATTTTTCCCGGTATGCTACATGATGCTCAAGGGTCTTTTGAAAAATATCGATCCTTCTCTTGAGGAGGCAGCAAGAGATATGGGTGCTTCCAGATTCAAGGTATTTATGACGGTCACACTTCCTTTGATCCTTCCCGGACTTGGAAATGCATTCCTTGTAACCTTCATCGAGTCTATAGCAGATTTCGCAAACCCTATGATCATCGGTGGTTCATATGATACGCTTGCAACAACGATCTACCTGCAGATAACAGGTGCTTACGATAAGCAGGGCGCAGCAGCCATGGCGGTTGTTCTTCTGGCGATCACACTCCTTATGTTCGTGATACAGAAGTATTATCTTGAGGCTAAGAGTACAGCAACACTTTCAGGTAAGGCTTCAAGAGAACGTATGCTGATAACGGATAAGAGCGTTACGGTTCCTCTTACGATCCTGTGCTCAGGTCTTGCAATCTTTGTTATCATCATGTACATCTGCGTACCTTTCGGAGCCATGTTCAGGACCTGGGGTTATGATTTCCATCTGACATTTAAGTGGTTCGGTCAGGTATTTACCAAGTACAAAGGATTTAAGGCATTTAAAGACAGCTTTATTTTGTCACTTATTTCAGCTCCTATAACAGCTCTTTTGTCCATGATAATTTCTTATCTGGTGGTAAAGAGAAAATTCAAGGCAAAAGGATTCATTGAGGCAGTATCAATGCTGGCCATGGCAGTTCCCGGAACTGTTCTCGGTATCGGATATATCAGAGGATTTTCAGGCGGACTCTTCGGTTCGGGCTTCCTTCAGGGACTGTACGGAACAGGAGCGATCCTGGTCATCGTATTCGTTGTACGAAGCCTTCCTACAGGTACCAGAAGCGGAATTTCAGCTCTTCGACAGATTGATAAGAGCATCGAGGAATCGGCTTATGACATGGGTGCAGACAGCTTCAAGGTATTCATGACGGTTACGCTTCCTCTTATCAAGGACAGTTTCCTTAGCGGCTTTGTTACTTCCTTCGTAAGGAGTATAACAGCCATCAGTGCTATCATCCTTCTGGTTACACCTTCTTACCTTCTTATTACAGTTCAGATCAATGAGTTTGCTGAGAAGGGTGCTTACGGAATAGCCTGTGCATTCGCAACTATCCTGATAATCATAACTTATACCGCTGTTCTTCTCATGAACATATTCATGAAGTACTTCGGAACCAGCCGTAAGGTAAACATAGAAGACTAACGAAACCAAATATGAATTTAGGAACGCATGACAATGCGAGATAGGTGGATAAAATGGCAAAAGAGAAAAAGGGCGTACGCCTTGAACACATTTCAAAGATATATAAAGATCCCAAAACGGGAAAAGATTTTTATGCAGTAAAAGACCAGAACCTTGAGATCGAGCCCGGAAGCTTTGTTACACTGCTCGGACCATCAGGCTGCGGTAAGACAACTACTCTGCGTATGATAGCAGGATTTGAATCACCGGATGAGGGTGAGATCTATCTGGGAGGAGAGCCTATCAACGCACTTACTCCCAACAAGCGTGACACAGCAATGGTTTTCCAGAGCTATGCGCTTCTTCCTCACTACAACATTTTTGACAATGTAGCTTACGGACTTAAGCTGCGCAAGATGGATTCAGAGACCATCAAGAAGAAGGTTACCGATATCCTTTCACTGGTTGGACTTGAGGGAATGGAGAACCGTATGACAAACCAGCTCTCGGGAGGACAGCAGCAGAGAGTTGCCCTTGCCAGAGCACTTGTAATTGAGCCCGGAGTTCTTTTGTTCGATGAGCCTTTGTCAAACCTTGATGCAAAGCTCAGGGTTTCCATGAGAACAGAGATCAGACGTATCCAGCAGGAAGCCGGGATTACAGCTGTCTATGTAACACATGACCAGTCAGAGGCTATGGCTATATCCGACAAGGTCATCATTATGAACAAGGGTATTGTAGAGCAGGTGGCTACTCCACAGGAAGCATACTATTACCCCAACAGTAAGTTTGTTGCAGACTTCATCGGCGAGTGTAACTTCCTTAAGGCCAAGGTTACAGGCCAGGATATGGTTGAGATCGACGGAGCTGCAGTAAAGTGCGCTACAGGAAACCTTGAGAGCGGAGCAGAGTGCGACGTTGTGCTCCGTCCAGAGGGAGCTACTCTTTCAGATACAGGAGTCATCAAGGGAATCGTTGATTACTCATGTTTCATGGGTGCTTATCAGGACTATCGCATCAAAGTGGGCGAGAGCTTTGTTAAGATCCAGGAGTACAATCCTAAGAATAAAAAGATCTATAAGGTCGGCGATACGGTTTATCTTGGATTTGAGGATAATACTCTATACGCACTTTAAAGGGGTAAGCTATGACTTTTGCAACGATTATTGATTATTTACAGAGTACAGACAGCATTGCTGTAGCCATAAGGCTTGTGATCGCCACAGTCTTCGGAGGCCTTGTCGGATGGGAGAGGATCATCAAGCACCACAGCGCCGGGATTAAGACTCACGCTCTGGTAAGCCTGGGTTCAGCTTCCGCCACGGCTCTCAACATCTATCTGGCCATGATTCCGGGACTTAATGCCGATGCCAGCAGGATACCCGCCGGAGTGGTGAGCGGAATCGGATTTATTGGTGCAGGTACTATTATAGTTACAGGCAGAAAGCAGATAAAGGGTCTTTCTACGGCTGCTACAGTATGGGTGACTTCATGTATGGGAATGGCCATTGGAGCCGGATATCTGGAGATAGGCTGTGTATGCCTTATCATGGTAGAATTTTCAAATATCCTGTTAAAACAGCTCTCCAACAAGGTTGAAGGCTACAGCAAGTTCATGAACATTTACATTGAAGTGAACAAAAACCGTGGGGTAAATAAGCTAAGAAACCTCCTTTCCGACAACGGCTTTTCTATCATAAGCATGACAAAGAGCAAGGAGAAAACCCTTCAGTCTTCGGATACGGGACTTATACTGGACCTGGATCTTGGAAGGAATAAATCCCACGATGAGGTCCTGAATGTTCTTAGTAATGAAGAATTTGTTAATTATGTAGAAGAAGTATAAAACATTCATAAATAATGGGGCTTTACCGGGTAAAACGCTGGTGAGCCCCTTTTGTATTTGCTAAAATATAGAGTAGTGTTGTGTGTTATTTCGGAAGGATGACATATTATGGTAATAGAAGGCTGGCAGGTAAATAACTTTTTTACTTTGTTCTTGATCATTCTAATACTCTTGTTTCACAGGAGAAGCACAAGAGTCAAAACCGGAAGAATGTTTACATACATACTTATATGCACTCTGGTCCTTGTGGTGGCTGACACCTTCGCAAGAATAGGTGAGAACAGAGGCGGAACATATATCATCATTGCTTTTTTGGGAAATCTTGCCATGTTCCTGGCTGATCCTCTGGTTGTCCTGTTTTCCGTGATCTATATCGACTGCTGGATGGATGAAAAGAACAAGAAACAGCGCAAGGTATTCAAGGTCATTTTCCAGTTTTTTGCAATACTTAACATAGTGCTGGTTTTGGCGGATCAGATATTCGGATTTAAGTGGTTCTTCTATTTCGACAGAGCAGACTACAATAGAGGACGATTCTTTATGGCAAGAGCCATAGTCCTTGCTCTGTTTATCTTCCTTGTCACGGTGTATATCCTGGTGTTCAGAAAAAACGTACTTACAGACTACAGAAGAACGCTGTATGTTATGCCTGTATTTGCTCTGATAGGAACCATTGTCCAGGTATTTTATTCGGGATTAAACGCTACTTATGCTGCGGGAGCTCTGGCCTGCCTTATCATCTTTATCAGCTTCCAGAGCAATGATGTAAACATGGATAGCCTTACGGGAGTTTTGAACAGGCGTGGATTCGATATAAGGCTGGAACAGCTCATGAGCAGCAGTGCAGAGGGCGAGGGGAATTTCAGTGCTGTCATGTTTAACATCGAGCACTTTAAGGACATCAATGACGCCTACGGGCATGAGGAAGGCGACGGAGCCATCATGGTATTTTCAGACATGCTGGTTGACGCCTTTGGCGAGAACTGTCAGGTTGGCAGGATCGACGGAGTCAAGTTCTGTGTTCTTACCGAAAAAACTTCTGAGCCCGAGATAAAAGAAGGGATCAGAATAGTTAAGAACTCTCTGAATATGGTCAGAAAAAAATGCGGATGGAGTGACAAGATCGGAGTAAGATATATATATGAGACCTTCGACCCGAAGCTTGATGTGAGTGCTGCGGAGTACCGAAGGCATCTCGATGACCTGATGCAGAAAAAGAAATATGGAGAGGAGAAGACGCAACAGGGGGAGACATAATAATGCAGGAAGATTTTCATTACTATGCAACTTATTGCGCAGCATATCTGGCGGGGTATTCACACGAGGAGAGCCTGGACATATGCTACTGTGCGCAGTTTGTTGATCTGTGTTCGACAACTTTTTTGTCCAAGATAAAGGCCCCCATAAAGGCAGCCACAACCCAGCTTTCGCTTGAGATGATGGATGCAAGGACTGATATCATCGGACTTCAGGATATAACCAGGATCTGGGCCTCATTCCACTTTCTCCCCAGAGATCTTTATGCAGTAAAACCGAATCGCTCGAAACGTTACATGAGCAAATACAGACTTATCTGTGGTCCCAACGGTGATCTTTTGGAAAAGACCGTAAGGCTGGCTAAGGGTAAGTCTCTTCAGCATGCGGGAATTGCAATGCATGTGCTTGCAGACACCTGGGCACACATGTATTTTGCCGGAACCCCTTCTCTTGTCATCAATAATGTAAACAATTCATTTTACGAGATACTAGAAAAAGACGGAGAGGAATATGCAAGACAGATAAAGTTCAGGCACAATCCATCCGCTCCGGACGACATAGAAAAAGGTCTTTATACCAACAGCCTTTATCAGTCAAATGAGAATTCCATCATGAACCTTGGGCATGGAAGAGCAGGGCATTTCCCCGATTACTCTTTTGCCAGATACAAGTATATGCCTGCCTGGGCAGATTACTACGAAGTATTAAAGGACAACCCCTCGGATTACGAGAGGGCCTTTACGCAGATGGTTTATGCCCTTAAGTATTTAAGGGGCGAGACAGAGTCTTTTGTAAAAGATACTTATGATACCTCTGTGATGGAGAAGTATGGGGACAGGATAAGAACGATCATAAGAAAGAGACAGCTAAACGCCTGCGAGGACTGGAAGAAATTCGGAGAGGAGCTCTCGGGGGAGACCATTGAGAAATTCGACCTGACAAAGTATGAGGATGAGTACGATCTGATACCTGCAGATTCCAAGAATAAATCCTTCATCGGGAAATTCATCGAGGGAGCGCTGCAGCAAAAAGGAATGGTAACAGACGAGATATCAAAGGCCGGTATCAGTCATGCCGGATTTGTTATACCAATTGAGCTTAATAAGAGGAAATCGGGATGACAAAATTACAAAGGATAAGTAATTCATTATTCGGAGTGGCCATGATAGTGACTGCATTTTTTCTGGCCTATAACCCGAAAGAGGCATACAGAGTTGTGATCTCTTTTCTGGCCATTGGATTTTTGGTTTCGGGCATTGCGACCCTCAGTTATTATTTCACCATGGCCAGATATATGGTTGGCGGCAAGATAATACTTTACAGGGGCGTACTGCTTTTTGACTTTGCCATTTTCTCGGGAGCTCTAGCGGATGTCCCAAGGTTTTATGTGCTGGTATATCTGGCGGTCATCCATCTGTTCTCGGGACTGGTTGAGGTACTGAGGTCCGCAGAGGCCAGAGGGAACGGAGGAAAGAGCTGGGGGCTTAAGCTGATACACGGCATCATAAATATTACAGCCGCGATCTGCTGTCTCGTTTTTGCCAAAAAGACCAATACGGCGGTCTACATATACTGCGCCGGTATTTTTTACTCCGGTATAATAAGGATTGTTCAGGCTTTCAGAAAGACATCTTTTGTATATATCAGATGATCACAGCCGCTTACCTTGATATGGGTAAGCGGTTTTTTTATGCCCTTTTTCGGGTGAGCAAAAATATATAAAAAGTGGCTTGGATTTTATAAATACAGTGCCCACGGAGCTTTGATAGAATACAAAGCGGTTGGAACTTTTTTTGAAAAAAGTGAAAGGGGGAAACAAAATGAGAAGGAACGCCAGGTTCCATGCAATCGCACTGGCTGCTGCACTTGGACTGCAGACAATCAGTGCTCCTTTGGCATATGCTGCCGAAGAAGATCAGCAGCTCGAGCTGCCGGAAGAAGGGGAAACACCTGAGGAAAAAGAGACTCCAGATGAGGAGAAGCCTTTGGATCAGGAGGAGAAAGACGGCAAAAACGAAGCTGAAGAAGAAAAGAAGGTAGAAGAAGAGAAGAAGGCAGAGGAAGAGAAGAAGGTAGAAGAAGAGAAAGACGAAGAAGATAAGGCGCAGGAAGAGGCTGAAGTAAAAAAGGAAAGTGAAGCTGATCCTGAGAATGCAGCGGAAGCTGCAGAGGAAGAGATCACCACACTTGACCTGGAAGAATCCGGCCCCTGCCCGGAAGCTGTGGTAAACAGGGGAGATCTTCTATGGGAAGTTGACATGAACGATCTCTCAGCTTTTGACCTGTACACAGGCCCGGCTGAGGGTACATGGTCAAGTGCTGACGGCATTGTAAGGATTGACGGAGGACACGGAAACAAGGCTATTTCCAAGAGACAGGACTTTAGTGACCTGGTCCTTGAGTGTGACGTAACTGTTGAAAAGCAGGCTGATCTGCCTGATAAATCCAGTGCTCAGGGCGGAATACTCTTTAGGGCATCTCAAGGCGCAAACCGTCAGAACGACGGATATTTCGGCTACTATCTTGGTGTTAACGCAAAGGGACAGGAGCTCATCCTTGGAAGATGTTCAGGCAACAACTGGTACCAGATTGCAACAAAGAGAATGAATGCCGAGTTTGGAAAGACCTATCACCTGACAGTGGTGGCAAAAGGTTCTGAGATTACCTGCTATGCAGACCAAGGCGGTGAGAACCTTGCAACCATCTCAGTTACAGATACAACACACGCAAGTGGCGGTATCGGAATGAGAAACTGGCTCTCTCACTCAAGCTTTAGAAATCTCAAGGTAAGCGAGTACAAGGAGAAGGTTCTTTCTGATGAGGAGTGCCTTGAGGAAGTGGAGAAGGCTATTGATAATATCACAATTCCCGGTGCGGATTCTGTAAGAGGAAACATAACTCTTCCCGATAAGCTGGGAGATGTGGAGCTTAGCTGGGAGTCAGACAATGAGGATGTTATAAGCTCAAAGGCTGTTTCGCAGGATGATTACTATGATATCCCCGCAGGTGTTGTAAGAAGGGGAAGCTCTGACGAGAAGGTAACTCTTACTGTCACAGCAAGCCTTGGGGATGTGTCTTTGTCAAAAGACATGGAGGTTACGGTTCTTGCAAAGACTGAGCCTGACACAGACTATGTTGGATATCTGTATGCGCACTTTAAGGAGATCCCGGGACAGAAGGGCGAGCAGGATATCTTTTACGGAATAAGTGATGACGGTCTTAACTGGACAGCTTTAAACGGCAACGAAGCAGTCCTTAAGTCAGACGTCAGTGACATGGCAACAAGAGATCCTTACATCATAAGAAGTGCAGAGGGAGACAGGTTCTTCCTTCTGGCTACGGATCAGGATATCTACAAATACGGAAACAATATTCCCTGGGACAGGCTCTCAACTCAGGGCAGTACAGCACTTACCATCTGGGAGTCCACAGACCTTGTGAACTGGACAAATGAGAGAAATGTTGATGTGGCAGGTTCCATCGACGGCGGATGCGCATGGGCACCTGAGGCCATCTATGATGAGGGCACAGGCGAGTACCTTGTATACTGGGCAAGCAAGATCGCTGCCGACAACTATGCAAGGCAGTACACCTTTGTTTCAAGGACAAGGGATTTCTACACATTTACAGAACCTGAGCTGTTCAATGATTTTGGAAGCAACATTGACACTTCAATGCTCAAGGTAGGAGATGATTACTACAGGCTCACTAAGATCGAGGACGGCATGTATGTAAGACTCGATAAGGCAAGCGGAAGACTTCGCTCCTACGGGAATGGTGTTACAACCAAAAGGATCGGAAATCTGACCTTTAACGTAGTAGGAAACAATTACAGTTATATTGCAAACACAGCGGACGGATGCCTTGAGTCCTTCAGAGGAAACTATGAGGGCGGCACAATGTTCAAGTTCAACGACCGCGATGAGTGGTGCGTAATGCTTGATGAGTACGGCGGGCAGACAAGAGGATACATTCCTTTCACAACAGGTGACCTCAGTGCTCCAAACTCAGTGCACGTTCTTGATGAAGATATGTATACTGCTCAGGAGGGCTGCAAACACGGAGTTATCCTTCCTGTTACGGCTTCAGAGTATGACAGCCTTATAAGAGCTTACGGCGTTCCTAAGGGTCTTTTCGCAGGGCTTGATAAGTCCGAGGGACCGGTAACTGAGATTGATTTCGAAGAAGCAGACGGATCAAAAGTTACCTGCAGGGGAGAAGATCTTGGACTTACACTTTACGGAAATGCAGAGCTTAAGGATGGCGCTCTTTATCTGGACGGCTCGGATGATAGCTACGCTGCCTTTGAGAGCGGAGTATTTGACGGGGCAAAAGAGATGACTATCAGCTTTGATGTTAAGGCTCTTATGTCAGATGCGACAGGAATGGCTCTTTACCTTGGAAACGATGCAGATAAGTATATGTATGTCGGAGTAAATGATGAAGAAACCAACGCCGGCAACACTGCAAGAGGTAAGAGCGGTATTAAGGAAGTTAAAGTGGGCGGCTACGGAAACTACGACAGACTTATGCATCTGGATGCGGTTGTAAGTGACCACAACCTTTCACTTTATGCGGACGGTCTTTATATCGGAACCGTTAAGAACAGAAATATTTCTGAGCTGGGAAAAGACCTTACGATGTATCTTGGCAGGTCATTGGCAGGAGAGAGGCCTTTTAAGGGAAGCATCGATAACCTGAAGATCTATAACAGAGCACTTACCATGGAAGAGATTGGGGCAAAAGAGATGACGGCCATCACGGTAAAGATAGAGGCTGAGAGCGGAACGGTTTCAGGAAAGGCCAGAGTTGTACAAAGAGGCGATGCGTCCGGAGGATACAAGGTTGGATATATTGATGACACATCCTCTGTTGTAACCATGAAGATCAATGCACCTAAGGATGGAACCTACAGAGTTGATATTGCTGCTGACGGAGATAAGGGAGCATTCCCCAACACCTCTCACAGATATTGGGTAAACGGTGATGAGGCATCAGCTAAGATTGTGGAATACACTAACGCCACAAACTGGGATATCTGGTCACTCTACAGTGTTTATGTAGATCTTAAGGAGGGTGAAAACACCTTCTCAGTATCACATTCAGGTATTGCAAACAGTTTCTCCGAGCTGGATTACATCGTGTTCCATGCAATGGAGGAGCCTGAGTTTGAGATCATGGTAGGCGATAGAGCCCTTGATAAGTTTGACAGGACAAAGAAGACATTTAGTGTTGATGTTGAAGATCTTGCAAATATTCCCGAGGTATCGGTAAGGTTTGCTGAAGGAACGGCAGAGAGCTTTAAGGCTACAGTGACACAGGCAAGTGCAAACAGACCTGAGAGTTATGTCACTGTTTACAGCACTGATGATCCTACATATGTACATAAATACACAGTAAGGTTTAATTCAACGGAAACCTTTGGAAGCATGATCGTTAATTTCGGCGCTGATCCGTTTGTTACCTATCACGACGGTTATTACTACTATGTTCGCATGGGACGTAACGACACAGGTATCTGGGTGACCAAGGCTGCTGAGCTTTCAAGGATCGGCAAGGTAGAGCCTGTATGCGTATACATGCCTTCGGGAGATGAGCCTACAAGGGAGCTTTGGGCGCCTGAGCTTCATTTCATCGATGGAAAGTGGTACATCTACTACACAGCAGGAGCCGGTGCAGATCACCGCATGATGGTGCTTGAGAGCGTATCTGACGACGCTCAGGGTGAGTATGTATTTAAAGGCAAGATGAGCCCTGAGACAGACAGATGGGCAATCGATCAGACGGTTCTTGAACTAGACGGACAGCTCTATGCTATATGGTCAGGCTGGGATGGTTTTGTTGATGGTGAGCAGAGGCTCTACATCGCCAAGATGTCAGATCCGGTTACTATCTCCGGCGACAGAGTGGAACTCTCAAGACCTGAGTATGCATGGGAAGTCAACGAGCATCCTACGATAAACGAAGGACCTGAGATCGCTGTTTCACCTGACGGAACTGTAAACATTGTTTACTCAGCAAGCGGATCCTGGTCAGATACATACTGCCTCGGATGCCTGACCCTTAAGAAGGGTGCTGACCCTATGAATGCAAATTCCTGGGTTAAGGCTTCAAAGCCTGTTTTCCAGAAGAATGACAGCACCACCTTCTCAACAGGACATGCATGCTTTGTTAAGTCTCCTGACGGCAAGGAAGATTATCTCGTATACCATGCAACAGTATTTGCAGGCGGCGGCTGGAACGGAAGAGGAGTAAGAGTTCAGAGAGCATACTGGCGCGAGGACGGAACTCCATTCCTTGGAGAAGCTGCGGAGTATACAGATCAGATCAAGGTTCCTTCAGGAACAAAGAAGGCTGATTACAGAAAATTAGAGGCTGAAGATGCTGCTCTTACAGGAGTATCAGCTTCTGAGACCTATAACTCTTCAGGAAATGCCTGTGTATACGGATTTACTGATGAGGAAACAAAAGCAGAGTTCACCTTTGATGTGGATGAAGCAGGAGAGTATGTACTTTATCTCGGAGCATCCGCTGACAGGAACGGAGCCGGACTTAAGGCTGTTGTAAACGGTCAGGAGTACGAGAAAGAGATCTATAACTTCAATGCCAATGCAGGTGGAAGGCTCTGCACAGATAACTGGTTTGGATATGAGATCAGGGTAAGTCTTGCACAAGGAAGCAATACTGTTGTTGTATCGGGACTTGGCAGCAAAGAGAAAGCAGCTCTTGATTACATCGAATACTGCAAGGCTGAAGATGCTTATGCACCAAATCCGGAGCCTGTAGAGGAAGAAGAACCTGTAATTACAGATCCTACAGATCCTGAAAATCCTGATGATCCAACAACACCTGATGAGCCTGATAAGCCGGATCAGCCTGAAAAACCTGAGAAGCCACAGGTTCCTGTAGAGAAAGTGGTAAAGGCGATCACAGCAGTTGTTAAGACTGTGGTAAAGGTTGTGGTCAAGACAGTGACAAGCATTGTAAAAAAGATACTTAAATGGTTTTAAGATACTTGTTCCGTCCGTGTTTACAAGTTATGATATATGGGCATGAAAACGTTTCCGGAGGGATTATATGAAATACAGAACTCTTGTAGCAGATGATGAACCTATGATCAGAAGAGGAATCATTAGTTTCCTCAAGGCCTATGACGATTTCGAAGTTGTGGCTGAAGCTGAAGACGGTGAGATGGCGCTTGAAAAGTCCAAGTCCACAGTTATTGATGTGTTCTTTGTGGACATCAACATGCCTTTCCTCAACGGACTGGATTTCATAAAGGAGCTTAAAAAACTCTACCCTCAGGCCCTTGTTGTAATAATAACCGGGTATGATCTCTTTGAATACGCAAGAAAGGCTGTAGGCCTTGGAGTATTTGACTATGTACTTAAGCCTCTGATGGAGGATCCTTTCGATGAACTCATCGGAAGGATCCGTGAGGCTCTCAGCAAGCGCAGTGGCGAGGAGATGGAGAAGAAATACCTGGAATGGGCTAGGGACAAGATGAACGAGAGCAGAGAGCTGCTTGTAGCAGAGCTTGTAAAGAAGATAATTGACGGAAGGCTCTCGGAGGATGAGATTTCTCAGGAGTGTAATTACTTAAACTTAAGGATCCCGGAGAACTATTCCATGATCCTGGTGAGGATGGACACAAGGCCTACTGAGGAGCTGAACGGAGACTGGAACGACGATCTTTTGTACTTTGTATCTGAGAATATCGCGCTTGAGATGTTTGCTTCCCTTGCTCTTGAGAGTAAGTGCAGGGACGAGTCGGGAAATCTTGTGCTGATAACAGGCAGGATGGATGACAGCGTTCTTGCCGAGCAGGCTGATGAGTACATCAGCTATATCTCGGGAATACTTCCTGTTAAATGTGTTATTGAGACAGCTCAGGGATCAGGATTTGTTTCCATAGCAGGAACATATCAGGAAGCCCTGTCGCGGGCTTCTGAGAACACGGGATATTCTTCCATCATGGAATCGGTACTTGAGCTTATGCAGGAGAACTATTCAAGAGAGGAGTTTTCACTTCAGGAGGCAGCAGACAAGGTGGGACTTTCTGTCCCGTATCTGAGCCGTATATTCAGAAAGGAAGCAGGCTGTACCTTCGTTGATTACCTCACGAATCTTAGGATGCGCAAGGCAAGTATCCTTCTGCATGATGAGGAGATGAAGATCTACGAGGTTGCTGAGAGCGTAGGTTACACGTCACAGCAGTACTTCAGCCTGGTATTCAAGAAGAAACTGGGAATCAGCCCTGTAGAGTACAGGCAAGCTATTAAAGAAAACAAATAAGAAAACCGGCTACCCCCTATCTGCCCCGCTTAGTGACCGGTATTTATCTGGACTACAATCACTGTGCTGCGGGGCTTAACTGTCCCAATAAACGAGAAAAATGTAAGCTGCGCATTGACAAGTCAAAAAAGTATAAACTTCGGACAAATCAGTCTAAATACTTTTCCATTCTCTTTAGCTAGAATCAATCTTGTAAACAACGAAAGGGCCTGAAGGAAAGGGCCAAATAAGGAGGATAATATGAAGAAAAGATTAGTTAGTTCGATTTTGTGTGCAGCTATGCTTACTGCATCAATCGTAGGTTGCGGAAGCGCTGCTCCTGAAAAGACAGCTCAGGCACCGGCACAGACTGTTGAGGAAGCTGAAACTCCAAAGGCTGATGCACCTGCTGCAACAGATGAGGGAAGTGACAAGCTCGTAGTTGGTTTTGCTCAGATCGGACAGGAGTCAGGATGGAGAGATGCTGAAACAATGTCAATCCAGACATATGCTGCTGAGCATTCAGACACAGTTGAACTTAAATTTGCTGATGCACAGCAGAAGCAGGAAAACCAGATCAAGGCTATCAAGAGCTTCATCGAGCAGGACGTTGATGTTATCGGACTTGCACCTGTTGTTGAGACAGGATGGGATCAGGTTTTTGCAGAGGCACAGGATGCAGGAATCCCAATCATTCTTCTTGACAGAACAGCTGATGTAGACGAGAGTCTCTATGCTACATTCATCGGTTCAGACTTTATCGAAGAGGGTAAGGAAGCTGCTAAGCAGATGGCTGAGCTCATCGGCGGTAAGGGCAAGATTGTAGAGCTTGAGGGAACAGTTGGTGCTTCTGCTGCTACAGACAGAAAGACAGGTTTCGACGAAGAGATCGCTGCAAATTATCCTGACATCGAGATCGTTGCATCTCAGACAGGTGACTTTACAAGAGCACAGGGCAAGGAAGTTATGGAGTCATTCCTTAAGTCTAACCCTGATATCGTAGGTGTATATGCACACAATGATGACATGGCACTTGGTGCTATCGAAGCTATCAAAGAAGCCGGCCTTAAGCCCGGTGAAGATATCGTAACAGTATCTGTTGACGGCGTTAAGGGAATCTTTGAGGCTATGGTAGCCGGTGAGGCTAACTGCACAGTAGAGTGCAATCCTCTCCTTGGACCTCTTTTCTTTGAGACTGCTGCAAAACT
Source organism: Butyrivibrio sp. (assembly GCA_017445665.1). Classification (GTDB taxonomy): domain Bacteria; phylum Bacillota; class Clostridia; order Lachnospirales; family Lachnospiraceae; genus Butyrivibrio. The sequence continues at coordinate 34,655 of JAFSTR010000169.1, forward strand.
TAAGAACGGCGAGTCAGTTGAGAAGTGGGTTAAGTCAGTTGACGGTGTATTCACATCAGATATTGCTGCGGATGTTATCGATTCAAGAGCTTATTGATCAGTAAAGAGTATTAAGAATAATCCGCTCCGTAAACTTCGGAGCGGATTTTTTAAAGGAGGAGAAGGGTGAGCGGTCAGACAAAACTCTTAACAATGAAAGGCATATCCAAGTCCTTTGGAAAAGCGGTTATTGCCTTAGATAACGTGCAGTTCGAACTGGAGGCCGGAGAAATCCATGCTCTTCTTGGTGAGAACGGCGCGGGAAAATCCACACTTATCAAAGTGCTGACAGGTGTTGAGGAGAGAGATGAGGGAGAGGTTTTACTTGAGGGAAAAAAGATCCATCCCAAATCTACAAATGAGGCACAGCAGGTAGGAATATCAACTGTTTATCAGGAAGTAAACTTATGCCCTAACCTGTCTGTGGCAGAAAATATCTATATCGGAAGAGCTCCGAAAACAAAGATGGGAGCCATTGACTGGGCTGCTATGAGCAGAGATGCAGCAAAGCTCCTTGAGAAATTTGATCTGAAGCTTGATGTCAACAAGAGGCTTGATAACTATTCGGTTGCTATCCAGCAGATGGTAGCTATAGCAAGAGCCAGTGATATCAAGGCAAAGGTTCTTATCCTGGACGAGCCCACAAGCTCTTTGTCCAAGGTAGAAGTAGATAAGCTGTTTGAGATCATGAGAAGGCTTAAAGCTGAAGGAATGGGAATCATATTTGTAACTCATTTCCTTGATCAGGTATATGAAGTTACTGACAGGATCACTGTCCTTAGAAACGGCAACTATGTAGGAACATATAAAACAAGTGACCTTCCGAGAATGGAGCTTGTATCAAAAATGATCGGAAAGGACTATGCGGTTCTTAACCAGTCCTTAAAGGAAGGTCAGGCTGAAAAAGAAGGAACAAAAACAGGCGATGAGCTTGTTTCCATGAAGGGGGTATCCCATCAGGGAAGTATCTCGGGAATGGATCTTACCATTTCAAAGGGTGAGGTTCTGGGACTCTCCGGACTCCTTGGGTCGGGAAGATCGGAAACAGCGAGAGTACTGTTTGGAATAGATCAGGTTACAGACGGAGAACTGTGCATCGGTGGAGAGAAGGTTCACTTAAAACATCCGATTGATGCAATAAGAAAAGACATTGCTTTCTGCCCTGAGAACAGAAAGACTGAAGGCATCATAGGTGACCTCTCCATCAGAGATAACATGGCACTGGCTCTGCAGGCCAAGAAGGGACTCTTTAAAAAGATCTCTAAGAAAGAGGCTCAGAAAATTGCAGACGAGTATATTGAGAAACTTGAGATAAAAACACCGGATGCAGATCAGCTGATAAAGAATCTCTCCGGAGGAAATCAGCAGAAGGTTATCCTCGCAAGGTGGCTGGCTACAAATCCCCAGCTTCTTATGCTGGATGAGCCCACAAGAGGTATTGATATCGGAACCAAGGCTGAGATCCAGAAGATTGTAATAGATCTGGCTGCCCAGGGAATGGCGGTACTGTTTATTTCATCAGAGCTTGATGAGGAACTTAGATGTTGCAGAAGGATCGTTGTGCTAAAAGACATGGAAAAAGCAGGCGAAGTTGTTGGGGATAACATCTCTGAGGGAGCTGTAATGCAGATCATGGCAGGAGGAGAAAAGTAATGAAAAATAAGCAGCTTAAAATAACGCAGAATCAGGCATTCTGGCCTGTGATCATTTTCCTGACCATCATATTGTTTAACACTGTTATGACAAGGGGAGAGTTCCTCTCAATCTCCATAGTGGACGGGCATTTTTACGGAAGGATCATAGATATCTTCAGAAACGGCGGTAAGCTCATGATCCTGGCTGCAGGTATGACAATGGTCCTGGCAACCGGTGGAACAGATATCTCAGTAGGATCGGTGATGGCTATAAGCGGAGCAATAGCCTGCAGTATCATAAGAGGCAATCTTCTTCCGGGACTTGGAGGAAGTGTGACAGCAGCAATTCTTTTTGCAGTTTGTGCAGGAATAATCTGCGGACTGTGGAACGGCTTTCTTGTGGCACAGATAAAAATCCAGCCTATTGTAGCTACCATGATCCTGCTTGTTGCGGGAAGAGGAATAGCACAGCTTATAACCAGCGGAAAGATCATAACAATTAATTCCGATGCATATTATTTCATCAACGGCGGATATATTCTGGGACTTCCGTTCCCGCTGTACATAGTTCTTTTCCTGGTTGGTATTCTGCTCTTGTTTGTACACAGAACATCCTTCGGACTCTTCCTTGAATCCATCGGCTGTAATTCGCTGGCTTCAAAGTTTGCGGGGATCAAGGTAAACAGATATCTTCTTGCAATCTATACCATATCCGGAGCATTTGCTTCAGTTGCGGGCCTTATCGAAAGTGCCGGAATCAAGGGAGCTGACTGTAACAACGCAGGTCTTAATATCGAGCTCGACGCAATTTTAGCAGTTGCCATCGGAGGAACCAACCTCATGGGTGGAAGATTCTCAATATTTGCCAGCGTTATCGGAGCACTTATTGTACAGAGTATCACTACAACGGTTCTTGCACTTGGAGTACCTGCTGCATATATCAGGGTTTTAAAAGCTCTTTTGATAATTGTTATATGCCTTTCCCAGTCAGGCAAGTTCAAGGTGCTCTTTGGCAGAAAGCTTGAAAGTAAGAAGAAGGAGGCAGTTGCACTATGAAAGAGAAACTGCGCATCAAAAACATATCACTTACCATGACCATAGTTCTTTTCCTGGTCATGTTCATATTCGGGTCTGTCAGATACGATCATTTCTTTTCATTGTCCACGTTCCTTAATCTGTTCAATGACAACGCTTATCTGATGATAGCCGGGATAGGAATTACATTCGTGCTCATTACCGGGGGAATTGATATCTCCATTTCATCAACCATCGCTTTTACCGGAGTATTTATGGCATACAGCCTTCAGCGTGGAATTCCCTCCTATGTAGTGATCCCAATGGCACTTATTATCGGCATCGTAGTAGGAGCGGTTCAGGGAAGCCTCATCCATTATTTCAGGCTTCAGCCCTTTATCGTAACCCTTGCGGGACAGTTCCTTATGAGGGGACTCTGCGTAGTAATAAGTGAGGCGTCAATACCGATCACAGATCCGTTCTTTAAGTTCATGGCCCTTGGCAGGATACAGATAAAGCTTGGGGATTCCAAGGCTTTGAACGGCAAGATATACTACTATGTGCTTATCTTTGTGGCAGTTCTTCTGATAGGTCTTTATGTACTTAAAAAGACTCCTTTCGGAAGGGCAGTGTATGCCATCGGAGGCAATGAACAGTCAGCTCAGCTCATGGGACTGAATGTTGCAAGAACTAAGATTGGAGCGTATATTATAAGCAGTTTCTGCGCTTCTCTTGCAGGTGTTGTATTCAGTTTTTACACACTGGCAGGTTATGGACTTCAGAACATGGGAATGGAGCTGGATGCAATCTCTTCAGCGGTAATCGGAGGAACACTTCTTACAGGTGGTGTGGGTTCCGTATTCGGAACAGCTGTTGGAGCAATGATCCAGGGTATAATTCAGACAATTGTTACTTATGAGAATCTCAATACATGGTGGACCAAGGTTACCATCGCAGGTCTTCTTTGCTTCTTTATTGTGGTTCAGAGAATTATTGCAGTAAGAGCTGAGTCCATGAAGGGAAAAGAGCTGGCTGCAGCGTGATATTTACCAGTAAATGATCGGGGATGAGAGTGATGAATATTAAAGGAACAGGATCGGGAATAACCAAGATACGTACAAAGCTGATCCTGTCACAGATATTCATTGCCCTCATCCCCTTTGTGCTTCTTGGAATTGTCGGAGGACTCTTTTCAATCAGGGAAGCAAGAAAAAATGTGACACAGCGTACATCCCAGACAGTTACTCAGGTGAGCCAGACTCTGGATACCTACATGGAAGACCTTGAAAAGCTCGTACTCACGGTATCTGATGAGATCGAAGTTGCAGATCTGGGACATGACTGGGAATCGGAAACCTTGAGAGTCAGGGGCTCGATGCAGAGCATCATGGGAAGATATGATGAGATCGCGGGCATGCTGTATGCGGATTCTGGGGACAGGTATATCAGCACCGGTATCACCAGGATATCCAGAGACTCTTTTCAGAAGGAGAGCTGGTATAAAGCTGCACTTTCCAATCCCGACAAGGTGCACATGATAAGTACGGTCACAGGAAGAAACATCGCTACCGATGTAGGATATTCGGTGGACGATGTCTTTTCCATAGTAAAGGCAGTTAAGGATAAGGAGACAGGCAAGGTCGAGGGCGTACTCCTTATGGATATAGGACACAGCATCATATCCTCGGCCATAACCGATTCGCAGCTTGGCGGAGAGGGCTTTGTCTTTGTCCTGGACGAAGAAGATCACATGGTATACACACCGATAAATCCCGTGGTTTACAGGATCAAGCCGCAGTGGCTTACGGATGAAGATGAGACTTTGACGGTGGATATAGGAGGCGGAAGATATCTTATCCGCTATAAAACGTCAAACAAGACGGGCTGGAAGACGGTAAGCGTCAAATCCTATGATGAACTGATGGGCGACTTTAACAGGATGATCGGGATCTTTGCAGTGATCCTTGTGGCTACCCTCATCCTTGTACAGTACCTGTCCATCAGGGTTTCGGATAACATCACAAGGCCGATAAAGCGCCTGAGGGATCTGATGATGCAGACGGAGGAAGGTAATCTCTCACTGAGATTTGAGAGTGACAGTCACGATGAGATCGCGGACCTCGGCATGAGCTTTAACCACATGATCAAGAGGATCCGTGAGCTTTTGGACAGAGTAAGGCAGGAGGAAGACCTTAAGAGAAAGGCTGAGCTGAAGATAGTTCAGGAGCAGTTCAAGCCACACTTTTTATATAATACACTTGATACCATCAACTGGATGGCAAGAGAACATGGGGCAAAAGACATTGTAAATCTCGTTGATGCGCTGACAAATGTCTTCAGGATAAGCCTCAGTCACGGCAAGGATTACATCACGATCAAAGAAGAGATAAATTATATTTCCAGTTATCTCTATGTTCAAAAGACAAGGTATGAGGATAAGCTTTTATTCGAGATTGATGCGGATGAGGACTGCATGCAAAGGCAGGTGCCCAAGCTCATCCTGCAGCCTCTTGTGGAAAATGCCATCTACCACGGCATTAAGCTAAAAAGAGGGACCGGACATATCGGAATATCCGTTCACAGGGTGGACGACAGGATATGCATGACTGTAGAGGACGACGGAAAAGGAATGGATGAGAACACCAGGGATTCACTGAGGGACCTTCTTAAGACAGGGGAGAGGACCGATGATATCAAGGTGGATGACAACCAGAGTTTTGGCCTTTTCTATGTAAAAGAAAGACTGCAGCAAAGATACAGAGACAGCTACAGCGTTGAAGTCGAAAGTACTCAGGATATAGGTACAAGGATATCCATTTATATACCTTTTTTTGAAGAGGAGAACATGTCGATTTGACAAGGGTTTTAAAAGCAAAATGGCACATATTATGTGTGCTGGCGCTGGCACTTATAATGGCGATGACCGTAGGGGGCTGTCATTTTATTCCGCTGAATGATGGCGGAAGTAAAAAGGGCGTTGCGTCAATAATCGGAGTTTCTCAGGCCAATATGCGCGAAGAGTGGAGAGTAGCGCTTATCAACGAGCTCAGGGAAGAGACTGCCAGATATCAGGATATTCAGATCGTGACCACAGATGCAACGGGAAGCGCTGCCAAGCAGATCCAGGATATAGACAATCTCATTGGTTTTGGAATGGACCTTCTTATCATTTCTCCCTGCGATGAGAAGATAATGGGAGATAAGATAAAAGAGGTCTATGACAGCGGAATACCTGTAATCGTCATGGACAGGGCAGTTGAAGGATTTGACTACACCCTGTATATCGGCCCTGACAATGAGGTTATAGGGCAGCAGGCCGGTTCATACATCAAAAATCTGCTGGGAGAAAAGGGCGGAGATGTTGTTGTCCTTCAGGGGAATCCTGCATCTGTTCAGGGTACCGAGAGACTCTCCGGCTTTAAGAATGCTATAGACGGAACACCGGATATAAGCCTCCATGAGGTTTATATGGGGGCTGAGTCCAAGGATGCAGCCTATGATATGGTGATCACTGCAAAAAGTATTGTGGAGAAGGCGGAGATCATTTTTGCCTACAGTGATAACATGGCGCTTGGAGCCTGTGATGCCGTTAAGGCACTGGGGCTTGAGAACAAGGTCATGATCGTAGACTGCGACGGCTTTAAGGGCGCAGATGAGGGAATTGATCTGGTTTCTCAGGGAAGGCTCAAGGCAACAGTATCCTGTCCCATCGGTGGCAAGGAAGCTATTGACTATGCGCTGTCCATTCTTAATAACGAGAGCGGAGTTCCAAAGCAGGTCATTCTGAGAAGTAACATCATTGACAAAGAAAATGTAGAAGAGAATCTAAGCCGCATCAATGCAGAAACTGCGGATGACGGAAAGAGGATAAAGGTCGGCTATTCCCAGGTTGGACAGGAGAGTAACTGGCGTCTTGCAAACACCAAGTCTATTGAGGAGTCGGCCAAGGACTTTAACATTGAGCTGCATATGGAGATCGCAGATCAGTCTCAGGAAAAGCAGTTCGAAGCCATAAGATCTTTTATCAGCGAAGGCGTTGACGTTATAGTTGTATCGCCTGTTGTTGAGACAGGATGGGATGAGGTTTTAAGGGAGGCCAAGGCAGCAGGCATTCCGGTCATCATGTCGGACAGAAACGTCCTTGTTGAGAACAGGGAGGAGAATCTGACCACCACTTACCTCGGTGCTGACTTTGTGGAAGAGGGACGCAGGGCTATGCGCTGGATCAGAGACAATGTAGAAGCCGGTGATGGTGGCAGTCACATTATGGAGATCATGGGCAATGTCGGGGCTTCTCCCACAGAGGAGAGAGACAGAGGATTCAGGGAGATCCTCTCTGAGAATCCGGCATATGATATATCCTATTCTGCGTATGGAGATTTCACCTTTGAAGGTGGTAAGAAGGTTATCCGGGAATATCTTGAGAAAAATGAGTGGGACATTGACATTATCTTTTCCCAGAATGATGACATGGCCCTTGGAGCCATAGAAGAGCTCAAGGCTCATGGAATAAAGCCTGATACAGATGTAAAGATAATCTCCGTTGATGCCACAACCGAGGCTTTTGAGGCTATGGTCAGGGGAGAACTCAGCTGTGCTGTTGAGTGTAATCCCATTATCGGGCCGCAGCTCATGAAGGCCATCAGGGATCTTTGCAGCGGCAAACAGATGCCGTTCAGGATCATCACAGATGAGAAGGTGTATGATCAGAGTGTGGCAGAAGATTATATAAGAAAGAGATTGTATTGATATGATAATAAACACAGGACAGCGCACTGACATCCCGGCTTTTTACCCTAAGTGGCTCGCTAACAGGTTTAAAGAGGGAGAAGTGTGCGTCCGCAATCCATTTAATGAAGAAAGGGTCAGCAGGTATAAGCTTAGTCCCGACACTGTAGATGTGGTGGGATTTTGCTCTAAGAATCCTGCGCCCTTTTTTGAGTACATGGATGTGATAAAGGACTACGGGCAGTACTGGTTTGTGACAATAACGCCCTATGGCAGGGATATCGAGCCGGGAGTGCCTGATAAGCACAAGATTCTGGAGGATTTTAAGACGCTGTCCGGGATGGTTGGGATTAACAGTATAGGTTGGAGATATGACCCGATACTGGTTAATGACAGGTACACTGCAGAGTATCATCTAAGAGCCTTTGAGCAGATGGCAGCAGCGCTTGACGGGTTTACCCGTACTGTTGTCATCAGCTTTATTGATCTGTACGAGAAGGTCAAAAGAAATTTCCCGGAGGTCTGCGCAGTATCAAGAGAGAACAAGCACTTTCTGGGAAAAGAGATCATAAAGATCGCAGCAGAACATGGCATGGTGGTTAAGCCCTGCGGAGAGGGGCAGTTCCTTTCAGAGTACGGTGCTGACTGCAGGGGCTGTATGACGATTGAGACTTACGAAAAGGCCATCGGAGCAAAGCTCATTGTTCCAAACAAAAAGCCTGCCAGAAAAGAGTGCGCCTGCTACCTTTCCGGCGACATCGGCGCCTACGACAGCTGCGGACATCTCTGCAGATACTGCTATGCCAATAACGACATCGAGGCAGTTAAGCGCAACATGAAGCTCCACGACCCGGATTCACCCTTCTTGATCGGCGGCTACCGCGAGGGAGACATTATCCACGATGTGGAGATGAAATCTTACATCGACAATCAACTGAGCCTCTTCTGATTTTGGACCCTGGGGACGGAGTCAAGGGATCATTTTTTGAACCCCAGGGACGGAGTCAAGGGATCATTTTTCAAGAATAAGTGGTATAATATTGATATAAATTAATATTTTTTCTTTCTGGGAGGGCAAGACTATGGCAGATTTAGACAAGATCGAAACTCGTGTCACAAAAGAAGAGGAAATATACGCTGACCCTGAGAAGGCTGCACTATTTGCAGATGATATCAGCGAAAAGGAGATAAAGCCTGAGATTTCAAAACAGTCGACGGTGGCTTTCACAGAACGTGAGCGGCTGTGGGAAGGCATGAAATAAAGAGTAACAACTGAATATGGGATAGATCATCAAGGCTTCGGAGCGATCCGGAGCCTTTTTTATAAAAATTTGATAACAGGTATTAACAATTAACAGATGTTAACCGATAATAATATTGAAAAAGAAAAAGGGGGATTATTATGCCAAAAGAAGAGATGCTTCCAAGTGAAAGTGAATGGATGATCATGGAGACGCTGTGGCGATGTGGGCATGATCTTACCTCTGCGGAGATAGCTGATGCACTGCCAAAATCTTCCAGGATGAACCAGAGGATGGTCAGGGTTCTTATAAACAGATTATGCAAAAAGGGTAAGCTTAAGTTTACTGTCGATCCCGATGATGCCAGGGTCTATCACTATACGGCTGCCAGAGGGAGAGATGAGTGCAGGAGAGCAAAGAGCAGCGCTTTTGTGGAGAATTACTTTGAAGGCAACAGACTCTCAGCAGCATTTACTTTGCTGGAGGGCGGAGGGCTCTCGGCGGAACAGATAAAAGAGCTTGAGGACATCCTCAAAGAAGCCAGGAAGAATATATAAGACTCATGGATGAGCGAGGTAGCAGTTATGCAGGGAATGCCAATGTTTTTTGAATTCGTATGCGTTTATTATTCGACCATACTTGGTTTTTGCGCTATCATATCATTTTTTGTAATGGGAATTATCATGGCCTTAAGGAGCAGTGTGTTTGCCGGGCATGTCTTTGGCAGAGCTGCTTTGTGGTGCATGCTGATTCCTGTTTTGTTTTGCGGGAAACTAAGAGCCTATTTTGAGACAAGAATTGGTGTGCATACCATATTCAGGTGGTATAGCTTTTTGTCAGAGCATAGATGGATGTGCACCCTGTATATGGCGGGAATAATAGTATTTGCAGCACTGCTTATATACAGGCGCGTAAGACTAAAGCGCCTTATCAGGTTCATGCCCGATTCGGAAGATCACTTATCCGTGTATCCTGTCAAAGTATTTTCGGGTAAAACATCGTCTTTCTGCCTGGGATGCTTTAAGCCGGTTATAGTTGTGCCGGACATTTTACAAGGTGCAGAAAGAGGCGTTGTGATAAAGCATGAAGAGACGCATATAAGGCTCGGACATCTGTGGATATTACTGGTTTACGATATACTTCGGACTCTCCTCTGGCCCAATATCCTTCTACATTTAGGTGTTAGGTATCTGAAAAGAGATCTCGAAGATATTTGTGATCTGGTGACGATACAGAGAAACAACATCGATACGGGATTTTACGGGCGCGTAATTCTCGACTGTGCAAAAGACATGTCTGATAGCGGGAGAAAGATTGGATATGAAAGCGGAATGTCTTTTACCACGAATGATAATTACAGGGTCTTGAGAAAGAGACTTGAGCTGATAGTAAGGGAAAGGGCATATAACTCAAAAGCTGTGCTGGCCGGGGCAGTAATCCTTGTGATGGTGGTTTGTGTTGCGATCGGACTTATAAAGGCTAATTCCTATAAGAGAACCAATGACATGGGACAGGTCTGTTCCATGTGCTATCCAGGTGATCTGGACTCTATATTTGTAGATGATGACCAGACTATTGTGACATATGTTGACGACGAGTATATATCAATAAACGCCCAAGCCCTTCTTGAACAGTACCCTGAAGCAAAAAGCGGCGATGGATGGTTCTATTTCTCAGTGGGCGGCTACTACAAAATCCCGGGAATCGGTGGCGGTGGTGGCTGGGGAGAACTTGATGCAAAAGACATAAATGGCAGTGTTATCATGATCCCCAATCACACAGATATTGACTTCTTCGAGCGCCTCATCATGTGGCTATGACCCCCGGGGACGGAGTCAGGGGATCATTTATGAGCCCTAGGGACGGAGTCAAGGGCTCATTTTTGAAGCCAGGGAACAGGAGGTGGTTATGTGAACGGATGGGAAGTCACTGTGAGTGGCAATACAACTCATTACAGAAAAAGACTCTATGATGCATACGGAAATCATGTCGGAACCATCGGAATCTGCAGACCTACCAAGCAGACCGGTAAGAAAAAGAAGCCGGCACTGTACAGTTTTAAGCAGGTTTCATCCCAGGTTTTGCAGGCCAAGACCTCTACAAAAGCCATGCAGGTTTCTAACAGTATCAGGGCGAAGATAGGTCTTTTGAAAAAACAGCTTAAGAACGGAGATGTGGATGAAGAAGAGGTACTGAGGGCAATCCTTCATGCGGAGATGGTTCAAAGAGCTTGTGACAAGAAAAAGAAGAACCTGAAAATGGAAGAGACTGCAGAAAGAAATATTGAGGCAGAAGAGGAAATGCCTGTAGAAACCGAGGAAGCGCCTGATGAAGCTGCCTCGGAAGAGGAGGTAAAGGAGCTTGAGCAGGCCGAGTTTGAAGCCCTTATGGAAAAGTTGGAGCTCAGCGCTGATGAGATGATGGAAATGGCGGAAGAGACGGCAACGCTTGACGAGGAGCTGGATGAAATGGCAGAGGCTCTCTCCGGATCCATGACGCCGGAAGATCTTGAGCAGCTCAAGGTCAAGCACAGATCGGATGAAGCCAGAGACATATTGAAGGCAGATCTAAAGTATTTGAAGGCACTGTTTGACCGGCTCCAGTCGGAAAAAGAAAATGCCGGAAAAAGCTCTTTTGCGGGAGCAGGGTCATATGACAGCGGAGTGATGCTATCGCTTGGAGGTGTGGACATGACAGTTATGGATGCAGGAACGACAAGCGCACTGGCAGAAACAGGCGGGACATTTGATGTAGAGGTGTGAGATATTTTTTTAGAGAATAGATTAACAGCTGTTAACGAATTGTGAGCCCTGGGGACGGAGTCAGTGGCTCATTTTGTGAAAGCGAAAAGGAGGTAACATTTATGAGCATAGGAATTAACACAAATTATGGAACAAATGGTTATGTAGGCTTAAATGGCAGCGCAGAGCCGGCTTGGATCAAGGATGATGATAAGGAAAAAGAGAAAGCGTCTTCCGCAGCACAGCCCGGAGTTATCTATGAAAAGCAGGATGCCAATGCGAGTGCAGCAAAGAGCGAGAAGGACGATGAAAAGGCTATCTACAAGAAATCCAAAGAAGACAGGGCAGCCATAGTCCAGCAGCTCAAGGCTGACGAGGAGCAGCAGAGGAACAATCTGATCTCCATTGTACAAAAAACGCTCAAGGGTCAGGTCGGAGCTTATGGAACAGCGAAGGGTGATGATTTTTGGAGACAGCTTGCCGGTGGCAACTTCAAGGTGGATGCTGCTACAAGGGCTCAGGCGCAAAAAGATATTTCGGAAGACGGCTATTATGGCGTGAAGCAGACTTCCCAGAGGCTCTTTGATTTCGCATCAGCCCTTGCCGGGGACGACGTGGACAAGATGAAGGAGATGCAGAAGGCTATGGAGAAGGGATTTAAGCAGGCGACCAAGACCTGGGGACGTGAACTTCCAGCTATATGTAAAGAGACTATGAATGCAGCTAATAAGCTGTTTGAGGACTACTACAGCTCAAAAGAGAAAGGGACTGAAGTATGAAGATCGCAGGAATAGGCGGGACATATTCAGCGGCCGGTGCAGAGCAAACCCGCAAAAAGCCGGGTACTGTCAAAGAGTATTCTAACTACCTTACTCAGAAATTTCCCTGCCTTACTCCGGGACCAAATTCTGCTGTTTCGGTCACAAGTGGACTTCTAAAAAAGGCTATGGCAGACGAGAAGACCGGCGCATGGCTGGAAAGAGAACTGGCGAAAGCCCCGGATTACATCAAAGCAGCTCAGGAGTCCGCAAAAGCACATGGGGCTACACTTAAGTCTGTAACTATCGAATTTGGTGAAGAGTACAGCACTATGTGCACACTTACTGTAACGGATGGCGGAGGAACAGAGCCTGAGATAGACAAATGGCTTGAAAGGGTTAAAGAGAAAAAAGCTGAGCAGAAGAAAGCGGAAAAGAGGCTTGAGAAGGAACAAAAAGCCTTGGAAGTGCAAGAAAGTATGCATTCCATGGAGATACATGGAAAAGACCTGAAGGACCTGACCAAAAAGTTCTCTGAAAAACTATCTGAACAAACGCAATTCAATCCATATGGGAATTTTGACGCTAGAGCCTGAGCTGACTAATTATGACATAAATGAATCCATTGATGACATTTCTATAAGTTGCTAAAGGTTATATGCCGATATAACAGAAAAGGAGTTGTGTCGTTCATGTACACGGAGGTAGATGATTATGACCGGAATCAATATTACTTCGCTGGATAGGCAGGTAAAAGACATTGGTCAGGAAATTTACGCTGCGAAACAGCAGCGAGATGAGAAGCTGGCTAAGTCTTCGCCTGAAAATAAAGATGGTGGTTTGCAGAAAGCCATCCATGAAAAACTCAGTGATAGATCAAACGTGGCTTTTGGTGACACGGCAGCTACGCTTTCTATCTCTGCGCTTGGAGCAGAAAAACTGGAGAAAGTCAGAGATTCCTGGAATAACCATCCGGTAAGTTCACTGTACAGAACAGAGATTCCGATCAACAAGAATGCCGAAGGTGCGTACAAGATAGGCGGAGTTTCTTTTGCCGAAGAAGAATTTACTGCAGCCAGAGAACTTGTGACGGATACAAGCAGTCAACTCAAAACCGGATACCTGAGCTACAGGGATTATGCCAAGATGGAAGTGACGCAGAAGGTTGTGGATGATCGTGCTTCTAAAGGCTTTAGTGCAGAACAGGCCAAGGTGATCAGCCGGGCTATGAAGGACTACAACAGCAGTCTGGTAGAGTGGCAGAACGAAATGCTTTCGGGCAGAACTACACGTGTGAACAATGATCCTGAGTCAGGAAGATACTTTGGAGTCGAGGTTCTGGTGCCCAGAAGCGTTACAGAATCAGGAATACCAAGATATGCCAGCACGGACATTGCTACGGACAGGGAGCTGATAAAAACGCTACGTGACAGTATAGGGGCAGTTGATATTACTGGCAAAAACGCTGCTTCTGAGATTAAAGCTCTTTATCAGGACATTATGAAGCCCGTATATGCTGCGCAGTACCCATTCCAGAGGGAATCTGATATAAATGACGCTTTGGATAAAGACGTAAAAGAGCTTATGGCACTTATAGATGTTGAGAAGTGATATGAGATTTGCTCATGAAAAAATGAGCCCCTGACTCCGTCCCTAGGGATCAAAAATGAGCCATGGGGACGGAGTCATGGGTTCATTTCGGAGGTAACAGATTATGAGGATACAGCAGAACCCCTTTCAGGGAAATGATAATACACAGATAATTTCAGGCGCTGCAAATGCTCAGAATAAGAATGGTAACATGAATTCGATTTCCGGTGCTAACCTTAAGGGGGAGAGCCTTATAGCTCAGCGTCAGGGGCTTGCAAGGAAACAGGCACTTAAGGTTGTCTCCGATGCTTTCGGCGGCGAGAAGAAGCTCGATGCTCAGATGCAGGGGATCAAGGATGAGATCAAGCGCCTGCAGGACGTGATAAATGAGAAGCGCACTGATACCAGGGATAATGATGCTAAGTTAAAAGAGCTTCAGGAGCAATACGGGATCGACCCGGACAGCGAAGAGAATAAGAATCTGGAGCAGCTTGCCCTTAAAATGAATTACTCCAAAGACGGTTTATCCGATGAGGAGATGGAAAAGCTATCCGAGTATCAGCAACAGGCTCTTTACTATGTGGCAAAAAATCAGCAGAATGCGCTTGATATCGACCAAGCCAAGGCTCAGCAGGCCGGAAATGTCCAGGGATATGCAGATATGAAAAGAGAGCGTGCAAAATCCCAGGATATGCTCAAAGCACAGGATGCAGCTGAGGAGATCATGGAGGCTTCGAACGATGAGACGGTAGCTCTTTTGACTCAGGAAATGATTGAGCACGTTGATGAAGAGCAGAAGGAGCGCGAAGAAGAGGCAAAAGAGGCTGCGGAAAAGAAAAAAGAAGAGAAGAAGGAAGAGGCGAAGAAGCTTGAAAAAGAAGCTATGCAGCAGGAGATGATCGAGAACATCAAGGAACATGCTGCCGAGGGTCAGAGGACAAGTGCCGATGCAAAAAGAGCTATCGCCAGGCGTGAGCGAGCTGAGGCCGAACGGATGGATGCAGAAGGCGCACAGAAGACCATTATTTCCGAAGGTGCTTCCATGGAGGATACACAGGATGCAGTCAATTCCGAGATTACCAATATTCTTAACAAGCTGAGTCTTCTTTCAAATGACGTAAAGGGCAGTGCTATAGATAATCAGATATGAGCCCCAGGGACGGAGTCAGGGGACCATTTTCAGAAAATTCTGAAAATGAACCACTGACTCCGTCCCTAGGGACCAAAATCAAGGATGCGCATTATTTCAATGGAGTGAAAACATTGGAATGATGCGCTTTTAAATTGTCCATTCGTAACATGAAAATGGCTATTCATGACATGGATAAAGCCTACGCAAATGTTCTGATGCTATGATTTATGCATAAACAGACAAGAGGATGAAATATGAATAAGTACAGTATAGCAATTTGTGATGATGAAGAGCCAGTGAGATGTCTTTTACGCGAATGGACAAGGACAAGTACACCCGGGGCAGAGGTTAGGGAATACTCAGGTGGCAAAGAGCTGCTAAGGGATATCGATGAAGGCCTAAAGGTTGATGTGCTGTTTCTTGATATTGCCCTGGAGGAGAGTGATGGCTTTGAGACAGCAAAAGAGCTGGAAAAGAAAATAGAGGCAACCGGAAAGAGTATGCGCGCTTCAAGGCCTCTTATCATTTTTGTTACCGGAATCCCCGACAGGATGGGAGATGCGTTCGAGGTAAAGGCGTTTGATTATCTGATAAAGCCGGTTTCAAAAGATATATTTGAGAGTGGTCTGCACCGCGCAATTGAGGAACTAAAACGACTTGATGCACAGCTTATATGCGAAACTTCATATCACAACAAAGAGGATTTCATTACAGTACAGATTGGAAAAGAGTCGGTGACTTTGAGGGTAAAAGACATTCTCTATGTTGAAAGCTCCGGCAGAAAAGCAGTAGTGCGTATGAAGGATAAACGCTATGAAATCTACAGACAGATGTCCGGACTTGAAGAGGAACTTGGAAAAGAATTTTTCAGAATCCACAGGGGATATCTGGTTAATATGGAGCATATTAAAGGGTACTCGAGGTCTGAGGTTCAGATAGATAACGGGGATCTTCTTATCATATCCAAATATAAATACCAGGAATTTGTAAAAGCATATATGGATTACATATCCTAAAAAGCGGAGGGGTTATGACCGAAGAACAGATAAGGATAGCTCAGCAATTATACGGAATGATCATGATTCTTATCAGGGGAGCGTTTCTGGGATTGTTTCTGGATCTTTTTCTAGAAAAAGAGATATTGAACAGAGCAAAGATAATTATGATATCAGCAGTCGTGACTGTTATCGGGCTAATTCTCTTTGCTATACCGTTTTCCACAAGAGGACTGTACAGCCTCATCGGACTTATCGTCATAGCCATAGTCTTTTGGCTGATCAATCCCAAAGTGCTGCCTCACTCGATATTTGTTTTCTTTTTGTGGAACAATGTCTTTTACGTATGGTATCTTGCAAACTTCGCAATCTTCAATGAAATTACAGATAAGGTCACAGGAGCAATTGATTATTCAAAGGAAGGTGCCATAGAGCGTTTGTGGCTTTGGATGTTTGCGCTTATAGTGGCGCAGATTGTCTTTATGGCACTCACACTTTTTGGCGAATATCTGGTAGTAAGAAAACTCTGTCAAAAGAAATATGACATGTCCTGGACGGAAGCTCTTTATCTGTCAGTTTATTCGGCGGTCTCGTACATTATCTGTTACATGATTGCGGATGTAATGGTGGTTCCCTTGGAAAAAGAGGTATTCCTTTTAATGGACGAAAAGAGAGAAATGGTATTTACGCTTCCTCTGCTTGCACTGCTATTATTCATAGGCGAGATATCTGCCATTGCTACCTGGCAGAGGTATAGACGGCTCAAGGAAGAAGAACTGCGGCTTCAGGAAGAGCTTAAGCAGCAGGAATTTATCAGGAAGAAGATAGAGTACACAGAAAAATATCATGATCGCATCAGAACGCTCAGGCATGATATGGCCGGAAAACTCATGATACTAAAGAGCTTTATTGAAAATGGTAAGTATGAAGATGCTGAACAGTTTCTGGGAGAAATGGACATAGAGCTCAGCAGGAGTAGTATACATTTCACTACAGGGAATCCGGTTACCGATGTTGTGATAAATGAGGCAGCAGCCCAGGCGGACAGTTTAAGATGTAAGTTTCAGGCGGACTTTTCTTTTCCCATAGAAAGCGGTATTGGCGCAATAGATGTTGGGATCATATTGAATAATCTGTTGGACAATGCACTGGAAGCTGTGGCAGTAATCCCGGAAAACGAAAGGTACATAAAACTTACGGGAGAGTTTAAGGAGAACTTTTTCCTGATAAGAGCCGAGAACTCTTTTGACGGAATGATGAAAAGAGATGGGAATGGCAATATAGTGAGCAGGAAAAAACATCAAAGTGACGGAGAGCTTCATGGAATTGGGCTAAAGAGTGTGATGAGCATTGCGGATAAATATCTTGGGACAATGGATATCAGTTCAGAGAATAAGGTATTCAAGGTTAGAGTTATGCTCCAAAGCACTGAAGATGACTATTCACTACATCAAACTGTCCGTTGATGCATTAGCTATTCACCCGGATATCTTCATAGTCGATACCTGTAATGTAACAGTAAAGCGCTGAAATCGTGAGGTAAACAGAATATGAA
>JAFSTR010000170.1 GCA_017445665.1 Butyrivibrio sp.
AAATAAGGCAGACAACTGGTTCCTTCGTCAGGCACCACAGGTTCTGAATCTTCCTTTCCTTGATTCCATAAAGCGCCCTGACAGAGACAACGCCATTGACCTCTACATCGGCGAGGATTACATGGACGTTCTTGCAGACGGTAAGTGGCAGAACATCTTCAAGGAGCAGCCACCTGTATTCACGGCTGAGGAAAAGAGAGCATGGTTGAATAAAAATACAGATGTAGCTCTTGGTTCAGATGCTTTCTTCCCGTTCGGAGATAACATTGAGAGAGCATTCAGAAGCGGCGTTAAGTACGTTGCTCAGCCAGGCGGATCAGTAAGGGATGACAATGTAATCGAAGCTGCCAACAGCCACAACATGGTTATGGCATTCACAGGCCTTCGTCTTTTCCATCACTAATATTTATACATGTGTTAAAAATGGATTAAAAAAGCCTAAAAACCATGATTATTTGCGCGCAATAACGTACAATTTATATGTATGACTCTTAACGTATATTTGTGAAGAGAAAGGATGCGCGCTATGAAAAAACTATATAGTATATCGCTGGCAATGGTGATCATGCTGACATGCATATTATCAGCCTGCGGACAGAGTAAAGAGATAGAAACAGATACCACGGAGAGTGTCAGTTCTATCTCTTTATTAAATATTAAAAGCGAAGTCGCTGATCAGATGGAAGCTTTGGCACAGCAGTATGAGAAGGAAACCGGTGTAAAGGTCAATATAATGACTGTTCAGTCCGGTGTTGACGCTCAGGCAACCCTGAAGGGATATTATCTTTCTGATCAGATGCCTGACATCATCGCCTGCGAGTCTTCGGGATTTGGCAACTGGGAAGGGCTTCTTGTGGACATGAGTGACCAGGCCTGGGCATCAAGGACTGATGCTGCTTATAAGGACTCTACCTACGGAACACTTGGATTTCCGTACACTACAGAGGCAATAGGTCTTGCTTACAATAAGGACATACTTACAAAGGCCGGGGTGGATCCGGCTTCTATAACAGGCCCTGATGCCATGAGGAAAGCCTTTGAAGCAATAGATGCGAAAAAAGACCAGCTTGGTCTTAAGGCAGTGATTGGTTATGCCGCTGAGCCTGAAAATCTTGGATGGTCAGCAGGTAACCACCTTACCGGTGCTTACATCGATTCGGGTCTTGCAAGATCCGATACAACCTACATTGATATGATGACTAACGGCGGTGGAGTAGATGAAAATCGTCTTACTCATTACGCTGAGATGATAGGTCTTTTCAACGAGTATTCAGATCCTGACCTTCTGGTAAGCGGAACTTATGATGACCAGGTGGCAGGATTTGCTGCAGGCAAATATGCATTTGTGACTCAGGGTTCCTGGATTGGTGCAACACTATCTGGCTCAGACGATTATGCCAAGGCCGGAAGTTTTGAAGTGGGAATGGCGCCATACGCCTTTGAAGACGGCATGGATACAATACTTACGAGCGCTCCTAACTGGTGGGCAGTACCAAAGGAAGGAAATGTAGATGCGGCTTTAGCCTTTCTTCAGTGGTGTTCTGAGGACAGTGCGCAAAAGATACTGGTAGAGCAGGCGGGGTTCGTAAGTCCTTTTGTTGACTGTAAATATGTTGCCTCTGATCCGTTCGCATCTGTGATCTCAGGTTATATTTCTTCAGGAAAGACTTCAAGTTGGCATTGGATGGAAATGGCTGAGGGACTGGGACAGAAGGGACTGTCATTTGTATATCAGAAATTCGCTAAGGGAGAGCTTGATGTGTCCGGCTTTGTAAAAGAGTTCAAGAAAGTTGCCAGCGACTGGTATTCTAAATTATAAGGAGGGGAACATGAGAGAAGATAAAGTACAGGTTAAAAGAATCCATTCTATTATGTTCCAGATTGCAATGGCAAACGTATGCATCCTGATCGCGTTTGTTATTGTAATGTCATTCGTCATGTCGTCCATGAGGACCTCTACGACCAGCAGTATCTCGATGTTTGAGACTATGATGAGGCTAACACAGCATGAGGCCAAGCTTAAGAGTGATGTCATGTCATTGTATGACCAGACAACCGGCTATGTTGCTGCATCTGCAGATGAGACCAAGCAGGCGCTTCTTCCTCAGATAACTGCCGTTAAGGCTACGATAGAGGCAGATATAGCCGATCTGGAAAGTGACTTCCAGGCAATTGGAAATGAAAAGGCTATTGCCCAGATGAGCGAGATCAGAGGGCAGTATCAGAGAATGAACAGTTTTATTGATTCATCTATGGCTAAGTGCGATTCCGGAGATAAGGACTCGGCATATTCAATTCTTTTTGATAAAGCAGAGATCCAAAAAGTAGCCATTTTCCATTCTACTAATATTCTGGATGAGGCAATAAGTGAGTCGGCATCTACTACGACCAATATGATGCAGACACTTCTGAATTCAGGAAATGTGACCGCGCTCATTGGCACTGTTGCCATCATTGCGCTTATTATTTTCAGCTTCCTTATCAGTTACAAGAATATTGTTAAAAAGATAAGAAACATCTCAGATGAAGTTAATGTCATTATTTCAAATATTGAAGAAGGCAAAGGCGATCTTACAGCCAGGATCAAGACTAAAGCAAAATCAGAGCTTTTGTATATAACTACGGGTGTCAATCACTTTATAGAAACTCTTCAGGGAATAATGAAAGACGTAAAGGACGGCTCAATAGTTCTGACGGAATCTTCAGAGGAAGTGACGTCACAGCTTCGTGTCGCAGACGATAACGTGACCAATACTTCTGCTGCACTCGAAGAGCTTTCTGCCAGCATGGAAACCGTATCAGGAAATGTATCGCATATCAATGAATCGGTTGAAAGCGTTAAGAATGCGGCACAGGAAATCGCTGATCAGGCTACTGATGGTACAAAGACAGCCGGAGACATCAAGGCTGAGGCTGATGAGCTTAAGGCCAGGGTGATCAGGAAAAAGGCTGAAGCAGGAGAGCAGGTAGAAAATCTCTCGGCAACGCTTATGGAATCTGTGCATGAGTCTGAGAAGGTTGCACAGATAAATGAGCTTACCAAGGTTATTCTCGATATTGCAGGTCAGACGAACCTTCTTGCCCTGAATGCATCAATCGAGGCTGCAAGAGCCGGTGAGGCAGGTAAGGGATTCTCGGTAGTTGCAACTGAGATCAGTGCTCTTGCCGATAACAGCAGGC
This sequence comes from Butyrivibrio sp., assembly GCA_017445665.1. Lineage (GTDB taxonomy): Bacteria > Bacillota > Clostridia > Lachnospirales > Lachnospiraceae > Butyrivibrio. The sequence goes on from JAFSTR010000170.1 coordinate 3,181, forward strand.
AGACGGCCGGAAATATCCAGGTTATCAGTAATGAAGTTACCGAAGCGGTTAACAATTTGGCCAAGAATGCTCAGGCTGTGCTTGATTATATCAACGGTCAGGTTATCAGTGATTATGATGAGTTTGTTGCTACAGGAGAAAAGTACGAGCATACAGCGGATATCATGGAAGAAATGCTCGGAAACTTCAATGACAAGGCGGAAAACCTGAATGATATTATGACTGATATGGTTGAATCTGTTCAGCTGATCAGTACTTCTGTATTGGAGAGTTCACAGGCTATTTCGCAGTCAGCCGAAAGTTCGCAGGAAATTGTTGGTGGTATCAAGAAGATAACTGAGGCCATTGACAAAAACAATGAAGTTACAGAACAGCTTAGCGATACAACGCAGAAATTTGTTACATTGTAACCGGATAAAGGCAATAACTAAGGCCTCATCGGAGAGATTCCGATGGGGCCTGATTTTTTTGGTTAAATGAGACTCTGATCGTAGATAGCTCTTTGTCCGCCAACATATTTGGGCCTGTGACGGGCGCATATTATAGGAGCTTCACCGATCTTGCGAAGTGATATTCTCATGGGAACCGCAACGGCATGCATGTGCATTCCTATCATGGTT
>JAFSTR010000171.1 GCA_017445665.1 Butyrivibrio sp.
GATGAAAAAATTACCGGAGGGTAGCACATGAAGCTTAACCTGAAAAGACTTATACCTGTATATGCAACAGTGCTTGCGATGGTAGGAACCGCTATGATGAGTGGCTGCGGCGGAAGCAAAGCACCAGAGAATAACATTGATGAAAATACAGATCAGCAAATTGCAGCTGAAAAAGACAATACAGAAGACATAACAGAGGTCAAACCGGAAGACCGGATAAAAGAGGAAATGGCAACCAATCCGGCGGACGAAGAAACAGAAAAAAAGCTTGACGCAGTAATTTCCGCCATGTCCATGGATGAAAAGATCTCTCAGCTGATAATCCCGGCAATCCGCACCTGGAACGAAGAGAATGTCACTGACCTTGGCGCTGTACCGGAACTTGCAAGCGCCCTCAGAAGCCATCAGTACGGCGGGATCATTCTCTTTGGCAGCAACATTACAGGAACTGAGCAGACAGCAAGGCTTGTGAATGACCTTCAGCAAAACAACCTGCAGATAGAAGGCACATCTGCCCACATCCCATACCTAATGCCTGTTGATGAAGAAGGCGGAATTGTCATCCGCCTTAACACCGGGACCAGAATGACCGGGAACATGGCCATCGGAGCAACTCCTGAGCCTGCGCAAAATGCTGAGCTCACCGGAAGGATCCTCGGCGAAGAACTGGATGCGATTGGCTTTAATGCTGACTTTGCGCCGGTGATCGATGTGAACAATAATCCGGCGAACCCTGTTATTGGAACAAGGTCTTTTTCCGATGATCCTGAAACTGTGGCCTGCCTCGGCGCAGCATATTCGAAAGGACTTGCTGAGAGCAACATAATTGCCACCTACAAGCATTTCCCCGGCCACGGCGATACGGTGGTCGACAGCCACATAGGGACGCCGTCGGTGGAAAAGACCTATGAAGAGCTTTTGGAGAATGAGCTTGTGCCCTTCAAAAAAGTCATAGAAGATGGCGCAGACATGATAATGACAGCACACATAACTTATCCGCTCATCGACGAGGAGAAGATCTTTGGCGATGGCAAGACAAGGGGATTTTTCCCGGCCACCATGTCAGGAAAGATGATCACCGACATCCTGCGCACGGACCTTGGTTATGATGGCGTAGTTGTGACGGACGCCCTGGAGATGGGGGCGATCGCCACTGCTGGTCTTGTTTCGGGAAAAGAGAATTCGGCGGAATATGGGGTAGGGATTGCTACAGAGGTTATAAATGCCGGAGTGGACCTGCTTTTGCTGCCGCTTGATCTCAATTCGCCGATGGCAGCGGGATACTATGATGAGTATATCGCCGGAATCGCGGCTAAGGTCGAGTCAGGTGAGATCAGTGAAAAGAGAATTGATGAGAGTGTTAAGCGCATCCTTAGGCTTAAGGCTAAGTACGGCATTTACGATCCGGAAGGGGCGCAGACAGATGCTATATCAATTGATGAGAGGATCGCAAAGTGTAAAGAGATTGTCGGCTCCGATGATCATCATGAAAAAGAGATGGAGATGGCAAGGCAGGCTGTTACCGTAGTCAGGAATGACAAAGATGCCCTTCCGATCAATGATGATACTAAGAAAGTTGTGATATTGGGGCGCCAGTCAGGCGATGCAACAACGATAAACTATGCGCTGTCTGAGCTGTCCAAAGTCGCAGATGTTGAATATTACTACGATCCTACGCTTGCTATGATGCATTACACAGAAGCAATGAGAAAAAAGATTTCCGCTGCGGATTATGTTCTGGCTTTTTCTTATGCATCAGGCAGCAGCGCACTTAACAAGGAAGACCCTCAGTTTATTGCACTGCACAGTGCTATGATTGATACACATAAGGCCGGCGGAAAGTTCATTCTTATCAGTGAGAATCTGCCTTATGATGCAGCAATATATCAGGACGCCGATGCAATTGTTCTTGCTTATCTCGGCTCAGGATTGAACATCGACCCGACAAGAGACAAAGAGTCAGGAACAGGGATGGGCGCAAGGAACGCCAATGTGGTTGCAGCTATCGAGACTATTTACGGAGCCAATACGCCAAAGGGCCATCTTCCTGTAAATGTTCCTGTTGTCGAGGAATCAGAAGATGGCACCCTTAAGTACGGCACAGAATATTTGTATAAAAGAGGTTTTGGAATTACATTCTGAAATGGCCCCTGAGGACGGAGTCAGGGGCTAATTTGGGGTCTCCGGGCACTGTGGTCCGACGCCAGGCTAAGGCACCGCCCGGCTCACGCGCCTTCCGAAGTAAAAAACACATACCCGCAGCGTAGTATTATGCCTATGAATCCATGAGCCTTCAGAGAGCCTTTGCAGATTCTGTTTACGGATCCCGGGACGGCCCGGCCTGTACTTTGCTGATATTTCCCTTTTCTCTCGGTACGCAAACGAAACTTTTCCTAAGCGTTCCTGCAGCTTTTCTTTAAATGCGCATGCTCGAACGCAGGGCGATAGGCGTTTTTGATAATGGTCATAGCCCGCTCTGCAAGCGGGCGTAACAGTAATAGAAAGATGCTTCCTCCCGAGCTAGCTCGAGGAGAAGCATCTTTTATTACTGTAGGCACCTTGTGCCTATGACCATTTAAGATACACATAAGACCACCCCTGCTCTGTCGTCTCGCATACGCGGGAAAAGCTGCACAGGAACGCTTGGAAAATGGCGTTTGCTATTGGACGTTCGAAAAGGAAAACATTCAGCTTCGTCAGTCCCGGGCTGTCGATCCGTAGAAGATGCAAAGAGCTCTCTGAAGACCTTGGATTCAGGCAAAATAGTCCGCGAGGAGGATGGTTTTTTACTTCGGAAGGCGCGTGGGCCGGGCGGTGCCTTAGCCGGGCGTCGGACCACAGTGACCGGAGGCCCTAAAATGAGCCCTTGACTCCGTCCCTGGGGACCATTATTTGTATGTGTCCGCTGTGATGTTATCCAGGTCCGCGTCCTTAGTCTCTTTTACCTTAATAAGCAAAATGACAAGGCTGAGGATCATGAACGGCAGACAGATGATCATGAAAAGGATGTCCATAGGCAGGAAGTTCTGGCACACAATGAAGATTGCCTGGCCAAGGAACATTCCGGCGCCGATGAGAACTGAAATGGTACCCATGACTGAGGAGCGCATGCCCGATGGAGTTGACTCTGCCGGCATTGTCAGGATAAGTGTATCGGACATGGACCAGAGGCCACCGATCGAGCAGCCATAGGCAATTCCTGCTGCGACAGGACCATAGCCAAGTCTGCATGAGAGCACGAATGCCAAAAGTCCAAGTATAGTGAGGCTTCCGAGGATCAGGCAAACCTTCTTGCGCCCGAGCTTATCGGAAAAGAATCCACTGAGTATGGTAACAAGTCCGTTGAAGAACGGATAGATGACAAGTGCAGTGGATACCATATCTGTGGACATGGCGCCCTCTAAGACAGTTGCATAATATGAGGTGTAGAAAGTTGTTGCAAAGAATATAAAGCCTGCGATAAGTATCCATCGCAACTGCCTGTTGGTGAAGATAAAGCGGATGGCCTTGAAAACACCGCCTTCTTCTGATGTACCGTTTGCCTTATCTTCTTTTTTCTTCTGCTCGCGCTCTGCATCTGTCAGCGAAAGATAACCGATGCGCTGCTCCACAAATACCGGAGTTTCACGCATAAAGAAATATGAAAGAAATCCAATGACCAGTGCGGATACTACCGGTATAAGATATACCATGCGCCAGCTCGAAGGAACTGTTTCCCTGAGGAACATTCTCGAGAATACACCGATCAGTGACACGCTCACCAGCGCGATTCCCTTTGCAATAAAGCTGTAGGTTGCGCGTTTTTCCTTGGGCGCGGTCTCCATGATATAGAGAACCTGCATGTCATTTGGCGTAAAGAACATCATAAACAGCATTCCCAATATGTACCAGACTACGTTCTGTGCGGTCATGACGATGCACATTCCAAGCCCCATACCAATGGTATTCAGCATTAAAAAGAGCTTTCGGCCGTACTTGTCAGACAGTGCCTTGTAAAATGGAGTGATGATAAGAAGCAGGTTTGAAAAGACCTGGATCGGAGCCACAACGTTAAACGCACTTGTGTACTCCGGTGAATTGACGTTTCTTGAAGTGATGTTAAAAAGATCGAATAGCACATAAGGCTGCATTGCAGCGTTCATGTTGGAGGTGATCTCATCTACGATATAAATGATCGTGAGAACCACCATTGCAAATCCGATGTAGTGGAGAGGCTTTTTTCTTGCCGCCTCCGCCTTGAGTTTTGATAGTTGTCTTAGTTCTTTTTCCTTGTTTGCCATAAGTTTCCCCTTCCCCCTTGTGGTGGGTTTGCCACCAACTAATATTATAATCTTTTTTTCAAGGATCAGGAACCAAAAATAATTTTTAAGTTTCTTTTAGGTAAGGGTGTCATAATCTCTTTTAGCTTAAGAAATAACATGCTTATGGCATGGATGAATAAACAAGGAGATTTTGACATGAAGAAAAGAGATATCAAAAGAATTTTATCAATAGGAATGGTTACTGTTATGTGCGCAGCAGTTACTGCCTGTGGCGAGGCAGGAGCCGGAGAAGCTGGCACTGAGACAGCCATATCAGAAGACACTGCAGTTCCGACAGGAGAAGCGCCTGATGGCCAGGCACCGGATGGAGAAGCTCCCGAAGGTGCGCCGGATGGCCAGGCACCGGATGGACAGGCTCCCGGCAACCCACCTGAAGGCGGAGCACCTGATGGTCAGGCACCCGGAAATCCTCCCGGAGGCGGATTTGGCGGCGGAAGCAGCAGTGCAGATATAGATTACACA
>JAFSTR010000172.1 GCA_017445665.1 Butyrivibrio sp.
ATGATATTAAGCTCGGAAGATCCCTGATCGATCATTCTTACATTGACACTGGCATGAGCGAGTGCTGAGAAGATCCTTCCGGCAGTTCCTCTTGTGGACTTCATTCCACGACCAACGACTGCGATAAGCGCAAGGTCTGACTCGATCTCAAGCATGTCGGGATGTGCCAGTCTGTGGATCTCCGAAACAACTGCCTGTTCCTTCTCGATGAACTCGTCCTGCTGTACGAATACAGTCATGGTGTCGATTCCTGAAGGTACATGTTCAATAGAAATGTTCTGATCTTCAAAGGCCTGAAGGACCTTTCTAACAAATCCAATCTCTGAATTCATCTGATCCTTGAGAACATTGACGCAGCAGAAACCTTTTTTGCCGGCGATTCCGGTGATGACATACTTGGATTTCTTAGCTGTTGATTCAACGATCCATGTTCCCGGATCCTCAGGCTTGTTGGTATTTCTGATATTGATTGGAATACCCTCTTTTCTTACAGGGAAGATGGCATCCTCATGAAGTACGCCGGCTCCCATATATGCAAGCTCTCTGAGCTCTGTATATGTGATAGTTTCAATGTACGGTGGCTTGTCAATGATCCTGGGATCTGCAACAAGGAATCCCGATACATCTGTCCAGTTCTCGTAAACATCCGCCTTGATCGCTCTTGATACGATGGAACCTGTGATATCTGAGCCGCCTCTTGAAAAGGTCTTGATGCTTCCATCAGGATATGCTCCGTAGAATCCCGGAACTACAGCCCTTGGGGTCTTCTCAAGCTTTTTAGCCATGAGCTTGTTGGTCTTTTCGGGATCAAACTCACCGTTTTTGTCAAAGCAGATAACAGTAGCAGAATCGATAAATTCATATCCGAGATAAGCAGCCATGATGATTCCGTTTAAGTATTCACCCCTGCTGGCAGCATAGTCACTGCCTGCCTTTGCTTTAAAGTTCTTTTCAATGGTCTTAAACTCACCTGAAAGATCAAGCTTTAACTTAAGTCCTTTGATGATCTCGTCGTAACGGGCTTTAATATCAGATAACTGCTTGGAGAAGTCCTTTCCTGCTTCTGCCAGGGCATAGGTCTTGTAAAGCATGTCAGTGACCTTAGTGTCCTTTGAATTTCTTTTGCCGGGTGCAGAAGGCACTACATATACGCGGTCGGGATCTGACTTGATGATCTCGGAAACCTTCTTGAACTGCTCTGCACTGGCCAGTGAACTTCCGCCAAATTTTACTACCTTTTTCATTGCTCCATCTTCCTTCTATTTATTATTCATCAGTAAAGTCTGATGTAACCCTTAACGCTGTCGAACTTCCAAAGCTTCTCGTCAAAATCCTTCTCTGAGATATCATCTGTGATGAACGCAAACTCGCCATATACCTTGTCGCTTGTAACCTCAGTGATGCCCTGTCCGAATACTTCGAAGGACTGCTCCTTGCACTCGGCGGGAACTCTTACGAAGAACTTTCTTACTGCGTTGTCCTTGGATGAAAGAGTTGCCTTCTCAGCCTTCATATTAACTTCAATATGTCTTCCCTTGTGCTTGATGATATCAATGACATCGGCTACTACTGCACTTGCTGTTGCATTCTTACCTGCGCCTCTGCCGTAGAACATAACATCACCAACCATGTTGCCGTGAACGTTGATTGCATTGAATACGCCGTTTACATTGGCAAGGGGATTCTCATAAGGGATGAGGAACGGTGCAACGATGGTAAAGAATCCGTTCTCATTTTTCTTGCACATTCCAAGAAGCTTAATAGCCATTCCAAGTGTTCTTGCATAGGCAAAATCCTCGATACCGATCTTGGAAATTCCCTCTGTGTAAATATCTTCATAATTAACATGTTTTCCGCTCATAAGGCTTGAAAGGATTGCAATCTTACGGCATGCATCATAACCTTCCACATCGGCCTCAGGATTCTTTTCTGCATAGCCCTTGTCCTGAGCTGCCTTAAGTACTGTGGCAAATCCGACACCCTCTTTATCCATCTTGGTGAGAATGTAGTTTGTTGTTCCGTTGAGGATTCCTGTGATGGAATCTATCTTCTCATGCTTAAGCGAGTCATTGATGGTCCTAAGAAGCGGGATTCCGCCGCCGACACTGGCTTCAAACAGATAGCTCGCACCGTTCTTCTTGGCAAGCTCCACAAGCTCAGGTCCGTGAACCGCAACAAGCTCTTTGTTGGAAGTGCATACACTCTTTCCCCTCTCGAGAGCACTCTTTTCAAAAGAAAATGCCGGCTCAAGTCCGCCCATAGTCTCGCAGATCACTTCTATCTCAGGATCGTCAAGAATAATATTGATATCGTGAACCACCTGTGTCTCATGCTTATCCCCCGGGAAATCCCTGAGGTCTAAGATGTACTTAACTTCAATCTTCTCGCCCGCGCTCTTTTCCACCTCAGCTGCGTTGATGTCGAGTACGTCAACAACTCCGCTTCCTACTGTACCGTATCCTAAAACTGCTACCTTTGCCATGTCTTCCTCCTCTTATGTAAGCGTAGCACTTCGGCCTGTGATGTGTACCTTGTGCACGCCTTCAGTCTTTTCCATTATCGAGATCATCTCCATGATATCTCGTGTTGTAGGTAATACCTGGATAGTGATTGAAATAGATGCCACGCCGTTTAGCGGAATGGACTGATGTATGGTAAGAATGTTTGCTCCAAACTCAGCTATGAGATTGAGCACATATGACAGAAGTCCCACCTCATCATTCATCTGGAATGTCAGGGTCAGTGTGGTGCCCTGGAGGCTGTCATGGAACTCATATATATCTTCTTTGTATTTGTAAAAAGAGCTGCGGCTGATCCCAAGCTGCTGGGCTGCTTCAGAGGCTGTCTTGACCTTGCCTGATTCAAGGAGTTTCTTGGCCTCAACAACCTTCAGCAAAACCTCAGGTACCGCCTGCTTTCTGATCACATAATAACCTGTATCCTGCTGCACTGTTATGTCTCCAAAAGTGTTTTTGTATCGCGGACATTTGTCTGCATAGGAAAGATTTTATCACAGTGAAGTTTTAAAGACAAGCAGAAATATTTATAAATATTCAAATTTTATACATTTATCTTTGTACATAATGACAACAAAAGGGCCGGCGCATGCTCTAAATGCGTCGGCCACAAAAGATCTTTTTATATAAAATGATGGTATGCATTATTCCGCTCTAGCATCAGTAGATTCAGCAGCATCAGTGTTTTCCTCGATAACAGCTGCCTCCTCCAAGGTCAATCCGTACTTGCCTCCGAGATAAAGGAATCCGGCGTATCCGTTTTCATCAAGAAGTGACATGGTATCTTCCCCTGCAGGAAGAACAAAGCTTACACGATTTCCCTTATATTCCTGGTCTAAGAAGCTTACGTAAACCGATACATCAGGTCTCTTCGCAAGAGCTTCCATGACCTGCTTATTAAAGTTAATAAACACAGAGGTCTTAACCTTGAGCGTCTCTCCTTCAGGAGCTGTTCTTATTCTTCTGGCAACATCTCCCTGGAAGGCATAGTACGCGGATACAGGTCTGAAGTACCATATCTTACCGCACTCTTCACACATGTAATTCATGGTGCCCTCTGCGGATTCACTCTCGTTCATAATGGCGATCCACTCAAAGTGGTGCTTATGATTAGGGTCTTTCTGAAGTGCCTTTTTAGCTTCTTCTGCTTCCTTAGCAGCCTTTTCTTCTTCAGTAAGCTCAGGCTCCTGTGCATCTTCCGATTGTTCATTAGTGACCACAGCTTCTTCAGCTCTTGCAACGCCCGCTACCGGCGCCGGTAAAAGAACTGCTGTAACTGCCACTAATGCTGATGAGAACAGTACCGCCAAAATCCTGTTTGCTTTCATTCCGGTTCACCTCTTAAAAATAGTCATAAATTAATTATAGTGTATCACGATTCAAAGCGAAAAGCCATGACGTCGGGGAACGCCATGGCTTTTCAAAACGCTTATAAAAGGAAAGAGTAAAATAGGAGGATAGCTAATTTATCATCCCTTTACTGCACCGGCTGATACGCCACCTACGATGTACCTTGAAAGAAGGAGGTAGATAACGATAACCGGGAAGATGGATGCAGCTATCATGATGTAAATCTGACCCATGTCGAAACGGAGCCAGTCAGCACCACGCAGCTGAGCGATCATAACGGGAAGTGTCTTCTTGGTATCAGTGTGAAGGATCAGGGCCGGAGTGAAGTAGTTGTTCCAGCTTCCTACAAAGGCAAAGATCATCTGAACACTGATTGCCGGCTTAATAAGCGGCAGTATGATGGTATTAAAGGTTCTGAACTCACCTGAACCATCAATTCTTGCAGCCTCAACAAGTGA
>JAFSTR010000173.1 GCA_017445665.1 Butyrivibrio sp.
TCATCATCACGTGCTCTTCTTCTGGGAGACTGTGAATAACGGTCGTACTCATCTTCCTCTTCCTCTTCATAGTAGAGTGAATCACGAAGCTTGAGTGCAAGAAGGATAAGTCCTACTACAAGTGCTGCGATCACTACTGCAAGGATAATAAGGATTGTCTTGTAATTATTGTTTGTCTTAACGAGTTTGTTAACCTCATCACTGCTCTTAGCTGCTTCGATGAGCTCATTAACCTTAACTCTGTAGCCTTCTACGTTGTCATAGAGATACCATACGGAACCATTCTCTCCATCCTCAAGGTACATAAGTGAATAGTGTCCGTCACCTGCATCACCGGCTGAAGCAGGCTGTGAACTCTCCTCAGACTGCGCATCCTCGGATACTTCTGCATTCTCGCCTTCACCCTCTACAGCTTCCGGAGCTTCACCGCCCTCAGGGTTCTCTGTATTCTCAGCAGGAGCTGCCTCGCTTACTTCAAGAAGGTCGCTTCTGATAAATCCTGTCTTGCTGTTGCTGCCAAAGGTTACCTGATACCATGTCTTGTTATCTGTGCCTGTTGCCTCACCTGTGATAGTAACAGTATCGCCTTTTTTAACCTTACCAACTGAGTTGTAAGCTGTGCCGGCACCCTCACGAACATTAACACTGTCCTGTGTGATGGTTGCTGTCTTAGTATCTGTAGCAGTTACTGTTGTTGCAGGAAGTGATGCTGCTGCAGCGTTGGACTCTGTAGTATTGGATGTCGTAGTTGTAGTAGCCTTGGCTGATGAATCGCCACCTGCCTTCTTGATGAGGTCACTTCTTACATAGCCCTGCTCGCTCTTGTTGACACGGATCTTGTACCATACATAGCCTGAAGCATCCTTAGCTTCATCGATGATCTCAACAGTATCACCTTCTCTGAGGCTTGAGATCTGTGAAGCAGTTGTGCTGGCTTCTGATCTTACCTTAACATTTGAGGTTGAAACCGTTCCTGTAGTCTCTGTGTAAGCAAAAGCCTGCATACCCATTGATACGAATATTGTCGCTGAAAGTACGGCTGAAAGCCCAAGCGACATAAGTCTCTTTCCTATTCTTTTCATATTTCACTCCTCCATTTCATCAATCGCCTTACCAATGTCATGACGCATGTATTTATTCTCAAAGTCAACCCACTCTGTAGCTTCATAAGCCTTTTTGCGGGCTTCTGAGAGAGTGTCACCTTTTGCTGTTATGCCAAGCACTCTTCCGCCATTGGTAACAATACCCTCCGGTGTAAGCTTTGTCCCTGCATGGAAGCAGTAGTATCCATCCTTGCCCTTGAAGTTCTCAAGTCCCTTAATGAGCTTGCCCTTCTCGTAGCTGAGAGGATAACCGTCACTGGCAAGAACAACACATACAGCAGCCTTGTCCTCAAACTCAAGGTCAAGACTTCCAAGTGTTCCGTCTATGCAGGCATTACAAACATCTATTATATCAGTTTTAAGTCTCGGAAGCACAACCTGTGCTTCGGGATCTCCAAATCTCGCGTTATATTCAAGAACCTTGGGACCATCCTCTGTCAGCATAAGTCCAAAGAAAATAACACCCTTGAACTCTCTGCCTTCCTTGGCCATAGCTTCCACTGTCCTGCCATAGATATTCTCACGGCAGAACTTATCAATCTCTTCAGTGTAGAAAGGACTCGGTGAAAAGTTACCCATACCGCCTGTGTTGAGTCCTGTATCGCCATCTCCTGCTCTCTTGTGATCCTGAGCGCTGGACATGAGCTTGTATGTCTTACCATCCACAAAAGACAGCACAGAAACTTCTCTGCCTGTCATGAACTCTTCGATGACCATATGATCACCGGCATCTCCGAACTTCTTATCCTGCATTATCTGCTTGACTCCGGCCTTGGCTTCCTCAAGGTCCTGACAAATAAGGACACCTTTTCCGAGAGCAAGTCCGTCTGCCTTAAGTACAATGGGAAATTTGGCACCTTCAAGATATTTCAGTGCCTCCTCTGCATTATCAAAAGTCTCATAAGCTGCGGTAGGAATGCCATATTTTTTCATAAGATCTTTGGAGAAAGCCTTGCTTCCTTCAAGGATAGCTGCATTCTTACGAGGTCCGAATACCCTGAGTCCCTCTGCTTCAAATGCATCAACAATACCGCCCACAAGCGGATCGTCCATTCCGATTATTGTAAGGTCGATCTCTTTTTCTTTTGCAAAAGAAGTGAGCTTATCAAATTCCATCGGAGTGATCGGCACGCACTCAGCAAGCTCTGCTATTCCGCCGTTACCCGGTGCACAATATATCTTGTCTACCCGGGGTGATCTTGAAACCGCCTCAGCAATTGCATGTTCACGTCCGCCGCCGCCTACTATCAAAACTTTCATCAGAAAACCGTCTCCTCTTCATACCCTTCGATAAATACTTTATTTCCCCTGATCTGAACTTTATTGTTGGCAATCAGATCAATTGCCATAGGAAGTATCTTCCACTCGGCCTGCTCCATGATCCTCTTCTGAAGCACCTCCGGAGTATCATCCTGTCTTATCATTACAGGCTTCTGTAAAATGATCGGTCCTGTATCGGTGCCCTCATCCACAAAGTGAACAGTTGCACCTGAAACTCGTACGCCTCTCTCCAAAACCTTCTCGTGAACCTTAAGGCCGTAATAGCCTGTTCCGCAGAAGGACGGAATAAGTGAAGGATGGATGTTGATGATCCTTCCCTCAAACTCCTTAACAACAATATCCGGAATAACAACCAGACACCCTGCCAGTACCACAAGATCCGGAGAAGCATCTTTTAATATCTGCAAAAGAGCTTTATTAAAGTCCTCTCTGTTTTCGAACTCCTTAGGGCTCTTGCAGACACTCTTAATACCGGCCTTTTTGGCTCTCTCAAGGGCATAAGCCTTTGGATTGTTGCTGTATACCAGGCAGATCTCTGTATTAGTGATGGTCTTATTCTCAATTGCATCGATAATAGCCTGAAGATTAGTACCGCCTCCAGACACAAGAACAGCGATTTTCATTACTTAAGTCCCTCTTATACCAGTTCCGCGCACTTCTCGCCGCTCTCACATGAGCCTACTACCCACGCCTTGTCTCCTGAAGCCTCGATAGCCTTCAGTGCAGCATCTACATCGTCTTTATCTACAGCAAGGACCATTCCAAGGCCCATGTTGAAGGTGTTGTACATCATCTTCTCGTCAATCTCACCCTTCTTCTGCATAAGCGGGAAGATAGGTGGGATATCGTAACTGTCTTTTTTAATAACTGCCTTGATACCATCGGGAAGCATTCTCGGAATATTCTCGTAGAATCCACCGCCAGTGATATGTGAGCAGCCTTTTACTCTTACGCCTGAAGTCTTGAGGGACTTCATCATCTTTACATAAATTCTTGTGGGTGTAAGAAGACACTCACCCAAAGTCTGTCCAAGTTCATCATAATATGTCTCAAGGTTTTCTTTTGTCACATCGAAGACCTTGCGCACCAGTGAAAATCCGTTGGAGTGAACACCGCTGCTGGCAACACCGATAAGAACATCGCCTGCCTTGATGGTGCTTCCGTCTATCATGTCTTTTCTGTCAACAACACCTACGGTAAATCCTGCCACATCGTACTCTTCCTCGGGCATAAGTCCCGGATGCTCAGCAGTCTCACCACCGATAAGTGCGCACTCAGACTGCTTGCAGCCCTCTGCCACACCCTTTACGATCGCAGCGATCTTCTCAGGTATATTTCTTCCGCAGGCTATATAGTCAAGGAAGAATAATGGCTCTCCGCCGGCACAGGCAACATCGTTTACACACATTGCCACGGCGTCGATTCCGATAGTATCATGCTTATCCAGAAGAAATGCCAACTTGATCTTGGTGCCGACACCATCTGTTCCGGATAAAAGAACCGGATCCTCCATGTCCTTGATCGCAGCCATGGAAAAGGCTCCTGAAAATCCACCAAGTCCGCCTAATACCTCGGGTCTGTTTGTCTGCTTAACATAATCCTTGATAAGTTCAACGGACTTATAGCCCGCTTCAATATCTACTCCAGCTGATTTGTAATCCAGTGCCATCATTCACTCCTCTTAATTCCTATTTATTTGTAATTCTTATATCCGACTTCCTGCAATTTAGCATCCTTGGCTACTACCGCATCCTTGAGGGATTTGGAGTAATCCTTGAGCTTACCTAAGAGCTCATCGTCAGATGTTGCAAGAATCTTAGCAGCAAGCAGTCCCGCATTGGCTCCGCCATTAATAGCTACGGTTGCGACAGGAATGCCTGAAGGCATCTGAACTATGCTGTAAAGAGAATCTCTTCCGCCAAGGGAAGTTGTGTGCATCGGGATTCCGATGACCGGCATCGGAAAAATTGCAGCGCACATACCCGGCAAATGAGCTGCCATACCTGCTCCTGCTATAATAACTTTAAAGCCCTTTTCCTCAGCTGTCCTGGCATATTCAAAGAATTCATCAGGCTCCCTGTGCGCTGAAATTATGCGCATCTCATAAGTTATCCCCAGCTGATCAAGAACATCTGCTGCCTTACTCATTACGGGCATATCTGAATCACTGCCCATTACAATTCCTACTTTTGGCATTGTATCCTCCTATATTTAGTCACACGTATCATAACATAATACTAAATATTGTGCCACTAAAATCTTACAAAAAAATTAACATTTACACCTGCAAAATTACCTGTTACATAAAGCCCAAAACCAGTAAAAAAACAATAAAAATAATGGATAACAAATTTAGAATGATCCCCAGGTTTGGAAAGAGTTTGAAAATATCTCGTTCAAATCTTGACATAATTCCGAGAATAATTCCCGCAACAGAAAAAATGGCCGCAACTAAAGCCGCTGCGGCGTATCTGATCTGAGCCTGGCCTCCGTCCCTGTAAGTAAAAACCACGGAAACAACCAGTGCGGTAACAGATATACATCCCAAGATTGCGGACATTACGCCTTTCTCGGGATGTCTGTTATCGGTAAACATATAACGGTCTCTGACCGGTTCGAATTTTTTTATGCGAAGTTTGAACTTTTTCATATCAGA
>JAFSTR010000174.1 GCA_017445665.1 Butyrivibrio sp.
CTTGCATACTGGTCAGGGGTCATATAATTATCTCCTTTAGCCATGAAAACAGAATTTAACTGTACAATAACTGACAATAATAATTATACAATATTTCGTTGTGAATAATTATTAAATAACACTAAAACCAATCTTGCATCCGGTTATGAAGTCAGTCATGGGAAAACTATCGACTGACCGTATGCAAGATTGGTTTTAGCAGTATCGCCCTGATCTCCCTTGACTCCCCCTGACTTCCCAACATATTTTTTACAAAATGGTCCTGACATGGTAATATATATTAGCCGTGTTAGGGCTATTTTTACGATAATAATTGTTTTAAAGGAGATATATTACCATGAAGCTGGGCATAGTTGGACTTCCTAACGTAGGAAAGAGCACACTTTTTAATTCACTTACGAACGCAGGGGCGCTTGCAGCAAACTACCCTTTTGCGACAATAGATCCCAATGTGGGAGTTGTGGCAGTACCGGATAAGAGACTGAAACTCCTCGGAGATCTCTACCATTCAAAGAAGGTCACACCTGCTACCATCGAGTTCGTTGATATCGCCGGACTCGTTAAGGGAGCATCAAAGGGTGAGGGTCTTGGAAACCAGTTCCTTGCCAATATTCGTGAGACAGATGCCATTGTTCACGTAGTAAGATGCTTCGATGATCCTAACGTTGTACACGTTGATGGATCTGTTGATCCTGCAAGAGATATCGAGACTATCAACCTTGAGCTTATTTTTGCAGACCTTGAGGTACTTGAGAGAAGAATAGCAAAGGTTGCAAAGCTCGCCCGTATGGATAAGTCAGCGGCAAAAGAGCTTGAGATACTTGAGAAGATCAAGGCTACCCTTGAAGACAACAGGATGGCCAGTGAGCTTGAGCTTGACGATGAGGAAGACAGGGCCTTTGTAAATACCCTCGACCTTCTTACATGGAAGCCAGTCATTTATGCAGCCAATGTTAAGGACGATGATCTTGCTGATGACGGAGCATCTAATCAGTATGTTGCAGCTGTAAGAGAACTTGCTTCTAAGTCCGGCAGCGAAGTATTTGTTATCAGCGCTCAGATAGAAGCTGAGATCTCAGAGCTTGATGAGGATGAGAAGGCAGAATTCCTTGAGAGTCTTGGATTGTCTGAGTCAGGTCTTGATAAGCTCATTGCAGCAAGCTACAAGACTCTGGGACTTATGAGCTTCCTTACATCAGGTGAGGATGAGACAAGAGCCTGGACCATCAAGATCGGAACCAAGGCACCTCAGGCAGCAGGTAAGATCCACACTGACTTTGAGAGAGGATTTATCAAGGCTGAGGTTATCAACTACGAGGATCTTTTAAGAGAGGGCTCGATCGCAGCAGCCAAGGAAAAGGGCCTTGTTCGTATGGAAGGAAAAGAGTACGTTGTTCAGGACGGAGATGTAATTCTCTTTAGATTCAACGTCTGATAGATTTGGGAGGATATTATGCCTGACATAATGGGGAAAATGGACATCGCCTTTCCGAATCTTGGATTGTATTTAAAAGATGTTCCTAAGAACTTTACAGTATTTGGCTTTACCATAGCCTTGTACGGCGTCATCATCGGCCTGGGCTTTCTGATAGCTCTTTTGATAATAGCGAGAGTTGCGAAATGGACTGACCAGAACCCTGATGATTACTGGGATATGGCTATATATGTAATCATATTTTCTATAATAGGTGCAAGGATTTACTATGTATTCTTCGCCTGGGATTATTACAAGGACAATCCCATCAGTGTTTTTAATATAAGAAACGGCGGCCTTGCAATTTACGGCGGTGTTATTGCAGGCTTTGCAACACTCTACATCTACACGAGGATCAGGAAAAAGAGCTTTCTGCTCATGGCTGACACTGTTATGTTCGGCCTTGTGTTTGGACAGGCCCTGGGAAGATGGGGCAACTTTACAAACAGAGAAGCATTTGGTGAGTACACAGACGGACTCTTTGCCATGAGACTTCCTGTGGAGATGGTAAGAGGCGGAGAGATCACTGAACTGATGAAGGCTCATATGAGCGAGGCAACCAATTATGTTCAGGTTAGCCCCACATTCCTTTATGAGAGCATGTGGAATATCTGTCTTCTTATAATTCTTTTCCTGTACTGCAAGCACAAGAAGTTTGATGGAGAGATAGTTCTCTTGTATCTGGGAGGCTACGGCCTTGGAAGAGCATGGATAGAGGGACTCAGGACCGATCAGCTAATCATGCACACAACAGGACTTCCTGTGTCACAGATGCTGGCTATATGCCTGGTAGTATTTGCAATAACAATGGATATTGTAACTAGAGTCAGACTACAGAAAAAAACTAAGGTTGAGGTTGACTGATGCAAAACTATACAGATGGCAACACCTATGTGTGCGGACTTATCGGTAATCCCGTAAGGCACACATTATCTCCGCTTATTCATAACACTCTTTCGGACATGCTTCATGTAAACCTTGTCTATGTTCCTTTTGAGGTTCAGGAAGAAGGTTTAAAAGCAGCTGTAAGAGGAGCTTATGAGCTGGGGCTTCGGGGACTTAACGTGACAGTTCCCTATAAGAGCGATGTGATCCCATACCTTAAGTATGTGGATCCACTTGCCGAGAGTATCGGTGCTGTTAATACTCTTGTAAGGGATGAAGCCCTTAAGGGATTCAGGGGCTACAACACTGATATGACAGGGCTTTACCGTGCCATGCAGGAAGAAGGCATAGAGCTGAGCGGAGAAACAGTTGTTATTTTGGGAGCAGGTGGCGTAGCAAGGCCAACTGCTCATTTGTGCATAAATAAGGGTGCAAAAAAGGTCTATATTTTAAACCGCACTTTGGAGAAGGCTGAGGCTATAGCAGAAGAGCTTGATGATGAGAGAGTTGTAGCCATGGATATAAATGACTACAAGGAAGTGCTCCTTCGGGAAGAGAGCTTCTTTGCGATCCAGTGCACGTCGGTAGGTCTTTTCCCGGATGTAAACAGTGCGGTAATTGAGGATGCTGAGTTTTATAAGCATATACATGCGGCACTTGATGTGGTCTACAAACCGCTTGATACCAAGTTCCTAAGACTTGCAAGGCAGGCGGGAGCCAAAACCTTCTCCGGGCTTAAGATGCTCCTTTATCAGGGAATTGATGCCTATGAGCTATGGAACGCTGATCTTGGAATAAAGATAACTAAAGAGCAGGCGGATGAGATATTCAGGTCACTTTCTCTCGAAGTGGCAGGAGCCAGAAATATCATCCTTGAAGGTTTTATGGGAAGCGGTAAGAGCACTGTTTCTGAGATCCTTTCAGACAGGCTTGGGCTTGAACTCATGGACACTGATGCCACTATAGAAGATACCGAAGGACGCAGTATCAGCAGCATATTCAGAGAGGACGGAGAAGAGGCCTTCAGAGACATGGAGACCGAGCTTCTTGCCATGATCGCCGGGGACCATTTAAGAGATATGGTCATTTCTCTCGGCGGAGGAATGCCGGTCCGCGAGGAGAACAGAAAACTCCTTAAGGAATCCGGCAAGGTGGTTTATCTAAAGGCTACGCCCGAGACAATCTACGAGCGTGTTAAGGGTGACACCACAAGGCCACTCCTTCAGAGCGAGGACCCTCTTTTGCGGATAAAAGAGCTTTTAGAGGGACGCAGCGATATTTACGACGAAGCTGCTGATCTGATAATTGATACGGACAATAAGACACCTGATGAGATTTGTGATGAGATAATCAGGGAACTGGGTTTATGAACAAAAGGAATTATTCAAAAGAGCTTGATGCTTATATAGAGGATTTTCAAAAGAAGGGTGAGTACCCAAAGCTTTTGCTTCACGCATGTTGTGCTCCGTGCTCATCTTACTGCATGGAGTTTCTGAGAAACTATTTTGATATCACGGTCTTTTTTTACAATCCCAATATCACTGAGGATGCCGAGTACCACAAGAGGGTGCAGGAGGAAAAGAGACTTATAAGTGAGTACAACAAAAAGGAAGGCAGAAAGATAGAAATCCTTGAGGGCGAATATAAGCCGTCGGATTTCTTCGAGGCAGTTAAGGGGTTTGAAGACTGCAAAGAGGGCGGCGAAAGGTGCAGAAAGTGCTTTGAACTAAGACTCTCTGAGACTGCAAAGGTTGCAAAGGATAAAGGCTTTGATTTCTTTACGACAACCCTGACCATAAGTCCTCTTAAAAATGCAGATGTCCTCAACGAAGTCGGGGAGATGGCAGGTAAGGCTGTGGGGATAGCTTTTTTACCATCTGATTTCAAAAAGAAGGACGGATATAAGAGGTCGATTGAGCTGTCAAAAGAGTACGGACTCTACAGGCAGGACTACTGCGGATGCAGTTTTTCCAAGGCTCAGCGCGAACTTGAAAAAAACAGCGCATCTAGTATATAATGTGGCTGTTTGTGTATTAAAAAACAGTGGAGAGGGAATGAAAAAATGTTTTGTAATAAATGCGGAGCGGAAGTAACTCCGGGACAGAAGTTTTGCACACAGTGCGGAGCGCAGATACAGCTGCAGCCACAGATGCAGCCAAGACCACAGGCTCGGCCACAGATGCAGGCTCAGCCTAAGGCAGATAAGCCCTGGAAGAAAAAGACCGGTCTGATAATAGCCATTATACTGGTAATAGTTTTACTTCTTGCTATACTGCTGGGAGTTATCGGATATACTGTTTTTAATTATATTGTTAAGAACGATACCGGATCATATACGGAGTCATATACTGAAACATATACCGAGGTCATTACGGATGAAGATACTGCTGATGATGCCGATAAGGTTGAACCTGAAGTGGCAGCAGAGACTGAAGAAACTGCAGATTCCGAAGTTTTAACAGATGATCTCACCTCTACAGAGGGAACTGATTTAATACCATATGGCTATTCTGATGTTTATGCCAGCGACGATAAAGTAGTTATAGTTCCAAACGGAACGATCACCGATGATACTGTGCTCTGGAACGGCAAGACTATCGGAGGATTCTGCGATTATATTGACAAGGATGTATTCGGCGGACAATCACCCATGGACAGGGATCTGCTCTATAAGCTGGTTGCCATCCATGAGATCGATCCACAGCTTATTCCCGATGATAAGACCTTTGAGACAGTAATGAAGTATTGTCTTGTTGTCGCAGCAGAGTTCAGGGATGCCGGAGTCGTAATGAACAAGGCCGTCTTTACCCCAAGCCAGCCCAACAAGTACCATTACGAGATGGTAGTAAACGGGGAGACAAACATCTGGACCATCGATTACGATACTCAGGAAGTTACACTTAACAACGGTAAGACCGAGTACTCATCTGCAGGAGACTACGGTATGTTCACCGAGCAGACCATGGCGATCTGGATGTATGCAATTTCTGAATATTTTGAGCTTAATTAATTTTGATTATTTATAGAAAGAAGGAAGAATTTTGGAGAAAGTACTTGAACTGATTTCAAAGGAAGTAGGAGACGCATTCGAGGCTGCAGGATATGAGAGGGAGCTCGGAAAGGTAACCATTTCAAACAGACCTGACTTGTGCGAGTACCAGTGTAACGGCGCTATGGCAGGAGCCAAGAAATACGGAAAGGCACCTTTTATCATCGCTGATGATATTGCTGCAAGACTGCAGGACAATGCCATGTTTGAGAAGGTTGATTCCGTTAAGCCCGGATTTTTAAATATCACAGTAAGCGGAAACTTCGTAAGGGAGTATGTTGTAAGAATGCTCCATGAGAAGCACATGGGTGTATCAATGCCCGGACATGCGCCTACAATAATCCTTGACTACGGCGGAGCAAACGTTGCTAAGCCTCTTCACGTAGGACACCTTCGTCCCGCGATCATAGGTGAAGCAGTTAAGAGGATCCTTAAGTACGCCGGAAACAATGTTATCGGTGATATCCACATGGGAGACTGGGGCCTTCAGATGGGGCTTATCATCACAGAGCTTAAGGCACGTCACCCTGAACTTCCTTACTTTGATCCTGAGTTTAAGGGACCATATCCGAAAGAGGCTCCTTTTACAATCCAGGAGCTTGCTGAGATCTACCCTGTTGCAAGTGGCAAGACAAAGGTTTCAGAAGATGCTTCAGAGGAAGAGAAGAAGGCAGCGGCCGAGTTCAAGGCTGAGGCCCTTGAGGCAACAAAGCGCATGCAGGACGGTGACAAGGCTTACAGAGCTATCTGGCACCACATCATGAATGTCTCACTTCCCGATCTTAAGAAGAACTATGACAGTCTAAATGTTCACTTTGATCTCTGGAAGGGTGAGTCAGATGTACATGACCTCATTCCCGGAATGGTTGATTACATGAAGCAGCACGGCTATGCTCATGAGAGTCAGGGTGCTCTTGTTGTTGATGTTGCTGAGGAGTCCGATACAAAAGAGATGCCTCCTTGCATGATCCTTAAGTCAGACGGAGCTGCTCTTTATGCAACAACAGACCTTGCAACAATCCAGGAGCGTATGAAAGAGTATCGCCCTGATGCTATTTATTACTTTACAGATAAGAGACAGTCACTTCACTTCGAGCAGGTATTCCGTGCAGCCAAGAAGACAAGGCTGACTCTTCCTGAGACAGATCTTAGATTTGTCGGAAACGGAACCATGAACGGTCCTGACGGTAAGCCTTTCAAGACAAGAGAGGGTGGCGTAATGCACCTTGAGAGCCTGGTACAGGAGATCAATGAGAAGATGTACAACAGGATCAAGGAGAGCAATCACGACATCGACGAAGAGGAAGCAAGGAGCACAGCCAAAAAGGTTGCTCTTTCAGCTCTTAAGTACGGCGACCTTTCAAACCAGCCTTCCAAGGACTATATCTTTGATATAGACAAGTTCACTTCCTTCGAAGGAGATACAGGTCCATACATCCTTTACACCATCGTCCGCATCAAGTCCATCCTTGGAAAATATGCGGCTGAGGGCGGAAATGTCAAGGATGCCAAGCTCGACGACCCTGAGAATCCCGCAATGAAGGATCTCATGCTTGGACTTACAAGATTTGCCGATGCTGTAGAGAGCGCTGCAAGAGACCTTGCACCTAACAGGATCTGCGCATACATTTATGAACTCAGTAATAGCTTTAACAGCTTCTATCACGGAACCAAGATCCTTTCTGAGCCTGATCAGAACAAGAAGGAGAGCTACATCGCACTTCTTGCAGTAACACTGAAAGTACTTGAGACAGGAATTGATCTTTTAGGATTTAGTTCTCCAGACCGTATGTAAGCGGAGAAAATATATGGAATCTAAACACATATTCAGCAACAGGAAACTTCTCCTGTTGCTGATTCCAATTATAGCTGAACAATTCTTAAACTCCCTTATGGGCATGGCTGACTCCATGATGGTAAGTAATGTAGGAGCTGCTGCACTTTCGGGAGTGTCCCTGGTTGACTCC
>JAFSTR010000175.1 GCA_017445665.1 Butyrivibrio sp.
GGAAAGATTCTTTAACGAGGAAGACTACATCCGTTTGAAGAACTTCTATATTCTGGATAAAGATAAGATGGCTCTGGCAAAAGAGAAGATGTACATCCTCCACCCTCTTCCAAGAGTAAATGAGATTTCCGTCGAAATAGATAATGACCCGAGAGCAGCATATTTCAAGCAGGTTCAATACGGCCTATATGTCAGAATGGCTCTGATCCTTACGCTGCTTGATATGACAGATGCCCATATGAACGAGGGACTTCTCAGAAAGTTTTGATCTTGCTGTATAAAACTTTCATTTATTCTGATTCGGAAATTTACAATCGAACTTTAAAAATTTTTTTTAAAGAATGAATGTTTATAGGAAGGAACGCTTATGTTAAACATAGGAAAGATTGAAGAAGGCTTTGTTCTTGACCATATTCAGGCAGGAAAAGGCATGCAGATATATCACCACTTAGGTCTTGATAAGCTCGACTCAACTGTGGCTATCATCAAAAACGCCAAGAGCAAGGTAATGGGCAAAAAAGATATCTTGAAGGTTGAATGTGACATCGACACCTTAGACCTGGATGTCCTTGCATTTATCGACCACAATATCACAGTCAACGTCATCAAAAACGGCGAGATAATAGAAAAGAGAGCTCTCGTTCTTCCAAAAGAGATCACCGGGGTAATCAAATGCCACAACCCAAGATGCATCTCTTCCATCGAACAGGAACTCCCTCAGATTTTCTATCTCTCAGATGAGAAAAAAGAGATCTATCGCTGCAAATACTGCGATGAAAAATACAGTGAGGCTTCAAACACCTCCCACTAAATGACTGTTTTTTCATAGGTGCTTTTGAAAATATCTTTGGCAATGACATAAACATCAGAAAGGTCATCACATCTGACTGCAAGGTAGTCGCCCTCTTTTCCCAGATAATATTTATCTCTGTCCCAGGTGGTAAATACCTTGACTCTGTGATCGAGCTCTCTGGCATAGATACTGTCTCCGCCTTTTGAAATGCAGCTTGAAATATATGGTAAAAGCTCTATCCTTTCTCCTGTGGAAGTGAGTGTGGCTACCGGTGCATATTCTCCGGGGAAAGTATAGGGCTCGTCACAATCCAAATAAGTGGCCTCAAACTTTTCTTTTGTTATCGGGTACACAGAGCCGGTGATACCGATAATTATATACATATCTTCACTAACGGTAACATCAAGATCTCCCTCCAGTGCACGGATTGAGATCCTACTCCCCTTCTTTGCAAAATCTGTGGCTTTCACAACTCCAAGCTTTACTTCACGCTTTGTATAGTGCACAAAATCTGAAATATCTTCAGCTTCTTCTCCCGCATAAATGATCTTGGAGTTTTCAAAATATCCAAGCATTCTCTCTTTAAAGAACTGTTCCAGTGCTTCAGCCTCGTAAGCTATACCCGCTTTTTCTATCAGGTCTTTTTGTAAGAATCCTCCTGCCTTTATAAGATGTCCTCCGCCACCGCCGAGGTCCTGAGCAATAAAAGATGCCAGTTCACTTGCCTTTACTTCCTTGATGCAGCTTCTGACTGATATTTTTACCCCATAGGGCATAATACTGTAGACAAGGCAGCTGTTTACAGTATCCACTTCCAGCAGCATATCGCTTATAATACCAAGGATATTGGGATCACAGGGTTTGGCTGAGACCACAGCATAGGACCACTTGTCATTATAATCTGCGTTTTTAAGGGCTTCTCCTGCGATTATCAGTTCCTGCCTTGACAGGTTGGAATTTTTGAAAAGAATGATATCCGACTGTCTTGGCTTTGCATAGTCCCTAAGATCCCTGTCCACAGGATGAGATATTTCTTCAAATCCGCCGGTATCCGTCATA
>JAFSTR010000176.1 GCA_017445665.1 Butyrivibrio sp.
ACACATTTTGCAAATCAAAATGTGTCAAACTGTAACGTCCCCACTGACACAAACTGTAACGTCCCCAGTGTCTCACCCAGTGTCTCATCCAATCTCTGAAACGAAATCGCTCATCATATCTGAAATCTTTATCTGCTGAGGGCAAACCTGCTCACAGCTGTGACAGTGTAGGCAGGATGCGGGCCTCTTTTCATCCGGAATTACCGAAAGCGCCATAGGCGCGATGAAATCAAAGCCTCCACCCTCGATGGTAATAAAGTGCTCGTTATAAAGCGAGATAAGTCGCGGTATATCCAGGCCCTGCGGGCAATGACTTACGCAGTAGTGACAGGCCGTACATGGAACAGATTTCCTCTCCAGCATTCTGTCAACAACGGACATGAGCACATCCATCTCTTTTTCATTAAGAGGTTTATCTTCCCCAAAAGTCTTGAGATTGTCCTCAAGCTGCTGCATGGTGGACATTCCGGACAGCACCATAGTCACACCCTCAATGCTCTGAAGGAATCTGAAAGCCCAGGCAGGAATTGCTTCATCCGGCCTTAGTGCCTTAAGCTCTGCTTCAAACTTGTCATCGAGCGCCGCAAGCTTACCTCCCCGAAGGGGCTCCATAACCCATACGGGAATTCCCTTCTCATTAAGAAGCTCTACTTTTGCCTTTGCATCCTGGAACTTCCAGTCCAGATAATTAAGCTGGATCTGACAGAATTCCATATGCTCTCCGTAAGCATCGATAAAGCGCTTAAGCGTCTCATACTCACCGTGGCAGGAAAAGCCCAGATGTCTGATCCTTCCATTCTTTTTCTGCTCCATGAGATAGTCGAATATTCCAAACTTCGGGTCAAGGTACTGATCAATATTCATCTCGCAGACATTGTGGAAGAGATAGAAATCAAAGTACTCCATCCCTGTCTTTTCAAGCTGCTTCTCGAATATCTCTTTTACCTTGAGCATATTTGAAAGGTCATAGCCCGGAAACTTGGAGGAAATGTAAAAGCTCTCCCTCGGATACTTCGCAAGAGCTTCGCCCAGAACAATCTCAGACTGTCCGTTGTGATAGCCCCAGGCTGTGTCGTAATAGTTGATACCGCCGGACATAGCCTTATCGATCAGCTCAAATGTCTTTTCCCTGTCGATGTTGCCATCATCGCCGTCAATCACGGGAAGTCTCATTGCGCCAAAGCCAAGTCCT
The DNA here is from genome assembly GCA_017445665.1 of Butyrivibrio sp. Taxonomy (GTDB): domain Bacteria; phylum Bacillota; class Clostridia; order Lachnospirales; family Lachnospiraceae; genus Butyrivibrio. The sequence continues at coordinate 1,193 of JAFSTR010000176.1, forward strand.
GAAAGCCTTAAATCCTGAAAATCTCTGTAAACCATAGCCATAACCCTCCTATATGAATTTATTTCACGTTACCCTCTCTTATACATAGGAATAGTCTGAAGCTTATGCAGATTAAGCCTGTGGAGTCTGTCAATCTTCTCTTTTATCACAAGGTCTTCAATCTCGCCGGTCCTTACATACTTATCAAGCATTGCATAGGTGAATCCAAGCTTGTCCTCATCTGACATTCCTGAAAGTCCGTCGGATGGAGTCTTGTGGATCAGCTCAGTAGGAAGTCCCAGCTCATCGCCGATCTGAAGCATCTCGCCAACAAGGAAGTCAGAGCAGGGGCTGAAGTCGCCGGCTGCGTCTCCGTACTTGGTTGAATAGCCAACGTAGTCCTCTGAAGCATTGCAGGTATTGGCAACACGTCCTCCCTCAGGAAGAGACTGCGCAATTGCATAAAGAGTGGCCATACGAAGCCTTGGCGGTGTGTTGATGATTGCATCCTTGCCGGGCTCAACGCCTGCTGCCCTAAGGGCATTCATCTCACCCTCAAAAGCCTCTGCGATGTTCACCGTATAATTCCTGATCCCCAGAAATTCAACAACCTTCTGCGAATCCGAGATGTCTTTTTGCTCACCGTTAGGCATCATAACGCCTACCACGCGCTCTTTTCCCAAAGCCTTAACAAGGAGTGCTGCTACGATGGTAGAATCCTTGCCACCGGAAATACCGATGACCGCACTAGCCTTGGGACCGTTATTCGAAAACCATTCCTGTATCCAGGCTACAATGTTCTCTATCTCTTTCTTAGCGTCAAATTTGCTCATTCTCCATCCTCCAATTAATGCATCTCTGAAGGTAATCAACGTAGTCAGGGTTCTTGCACATTCCCTTGCCCTCTACATCGGAAACCTTAGCTACATCCTGTCCGTTGCAGGCTGTGGTCTTCATAACGATGTTGAGCGCAGGAACCTTGGTGTCGTTGGAGATATATGTTCCGATTCCGAAAGCAACCTTGGCTCTTCCGGCAAAGTGTGCGTTGATGTCGTTGGCACGCTTGAAATCAAGGCTGTCACTAAAGAGCAGTGTCTTTGTAGCAGGATCGATTCCGAGGCTCTCATAGTGCCCTATCATTTTCTCGCCCCACTCGATTGGGTCTCCGGAGTCATGTCTTACACCTGAGAACAGAGTTGAGAATGTCAGCTGGAAATCACGCAGGAAGCAGTCTGTAGTGATCGCATCCGTGAGAGCTGTTCCGTTCAGGATTCCGTACTCCTTTACCCAGTAGTCAAGAGCGTACCAGTTCGAGTAAGCAGGATTGTGCTTGTGGTTACCCTGTCCTACGCACATGATCCACTCATGAGCCATGGTTCCGACAGGAGTAACTCCATGCTTTTTTGCAAGCAGTACATTTGATGTTCCGACGAACTTGGAGCCTGTTCCGTCGAGCTTAGCTTCCTTGAGCTTAAGTACGGCAAGCTCCTGAGCCTCTGCTGAGAGGCGTCTCCTAAGGCCAAACTCTGAGAATGCCCCGATCTTGTATGTTCCGTCTGTCAAAAGAGCTATCTTCTCATCGAGCTTCTGCTCAAAGGATTCCATGAGCTCCTCATAGTCATAATTCATTCTGAAATAAACTTCGTTGACAATAGCGAGAGTAGGGATCTCGTACATTGAAGTGTTGAGCCAGGTTCCGTTTGTCTCGATGGAAAGTCCGCACTCAGAATCTGTTGTGATCGTGAAATCCTCATATCTCGGGTGCCAGAGCCTTAAGAAATCAACGTAGGACTTCTTGATCCACTTGATGCTTGCAAGATAGTTAAGCTCGTCCTCTGTAAAGTTTAAGTCGCAGTAGAGATATATCTGTCTCTTGATCTCATCAACCATCTCGGTTGTGAACTTCACGTCCTTGTTACGGCACCTGAAAGTCCAGGTTGTTGTGTAATCGGGGAAGTTGTGATAGATTGCCTGTCCCATTGAAAATTTGTACAGGTCTGTTTCAAGTAAACTGTCAATAATTGGATTCATTGGATCCTCCTCTAATTTTCCTGTCTTAAGCAGGTAATTTCTAAATACGGTATTTATGTCATCTGACAGATCCATAGGGTTCTCGCGGATCTCTGTTCCGCTCACCTGCACTATAGTGCGATCCACCAGATTAAATGTATGATCCGGATAAATAGGCCCGAGCTTCTCCACATAGGAAGGTTCACCAGTATACCAGTTAAAGTGTGCGCTGTCCGGATCTATCCCTGCGGATGAAAAGAGCTCTTTTCCCCAGGCAACCCAGTTCTCATGGGTGAAGGTACCATCAAGGCCGATCTTCTTGTCATCGATAAGCGCCACGGTAACCCTCGGGTTATCTCTGAACATCTCTTTAACAAGCTTGTGACGCACGGTAAAAGGAAGAAAGTCTTTTCCCCGATCCTCCTGATAGCCGCAAACGGCGATGATCATCCTGTCATTCTCATCCAAAGCTCTTTTCACAAGAGATTCATGTCCCTTATGAAACGGAATAAAGCATCCGAAAACTATTCCTATATTATCCATAGGCCATCTCCTTTGAAATCATCCAAGAGCATTAGCGATATCTGCAATGAGGTCTTCCTTGTCCTCGAGACCGCAGCTCATTCTCACAAGGCCTGCAGGGATTCCTGCCTCAAGAAGCTGCTCGTCTGTCATCTGTCTGTGTGTTGATGTTGCAGGGTTCAGGCAGCATGTTCTTGCATCTGCAACATGAGTCTCAATTGCTGCCAGTTTAAGCTTTTTCATGAAGCTCTCTGCAGCTGCTCTTCCGCCCTTAAGCTCGAAGGAAACAACTCCGCAGCCGCCGTTTGGCATGTACTTCTGAGAGAGCTCATAGTAAGGATCTGTCTCAAGTCCCGGATAGTTGACCTTGGCAACTTCTTCTCTGCTCTGAAGGAACTTGGCAACCGCAAGTCCGTTCTCGACGTGACGTGGCATGCGCACATGCAGTGACTCAAGTCCGAGATTTAAAAGAAATGCATTCTGAGGTGACTGTATGCATCCAAGGTCACGCATGAGCTGTGCTGTCGCCTTGGTGATGAAGGCTCCCTCGTTGCCAAACTTCTCTGCATAAACAATTCCGTGGTAGGACTCATCGGGAGTTGTAAGTCCCGGATATTTATCAGCGTGAGCCATCCAGTCGAACTTGCCGGAATCAACGATAACTCCGCCGACTGCTGCTCCGTGGCCGTCCATGTACTTGGTTGTTGAGTGAGTTACGATATCTGCGCCCCACTCAATAGGTCTGCAGTTTACAGGTGTCGGGAATGTGTTGTCCACGACAAGCGGAACTCCGTGCCTGTGGGCTGCATTTGCAAATCTCTCGATATCAAGGACTGTAAGAGCAGGATTGGCAATAGTCTCGCCGAACATTGCTCTTGTGTTGTCCTGAAATGCTGCGTCCAGCTCCTCATCGGAAGCTGTAGGAGATACGAAGGTCACATCGATTCCCATCTTCTTCATGGTAACCTCGATCAGGTTGAAGGTTCCGCCGTAGATAGATGAAGAAGCTACGATGTGACTTCCTGCCTCGCATATATTAAACAGGGCAAAAAAGTTTGCTGCCTGTCCCGAAGATGTCAGCATAGCTGCAGTTCCACCCTCCATGGCAGCTATCTTAGCTGCAACATGATCGTTGGTGGGGTTCTGGAGCCTTGTGTAAAAATATCCCGAAGCTTCCAGATCAAAGAGCTTACCCATATCCTCACTTGTATCATACTTAAATGTAGTAGACTGAATGATCGGGATCTGCCTTGGCTCTCCGTTTTTGGGAGTATATCCCGCCTGCACACACTTTGTTCCAATTCCCTGCTGACTCATCTAAATGTCCTCCGTAAACAACAATTTTACAGTATTATACTACATTGCCACAAAAAGGGGGAGTCAATGAGAACCGTTCCCATTGACTCCCTTGACTTTGTATATTTGAAATTACAGAAGATGTGCTCTGAGCTCTTCAGCACTCTGAGATGAAAGGTATGCAGGCGGAATGTCGAGCATTGTCTTGCATCCCTTAGCACCCTCTGCCCGGAGTCTGAATGCTGCTCTTGCAACAGCTACAAGAACGCTTGTTGTGAACTCAGGGTTTGAATCGAGCTTTAAGCTATACTCGATGATGTGGTTGTGCTCCTTGTCAGCACCTGTCTTGCCGCTTCTGAATACGAAACCGCCGTGAGCCATTCCGCTGTGATTCTTAAGAAGCTCCTCTTCGCTGATGAAATGAACTGTTGTGTCGTAGTCAGCAAAGTAGTTGGGCATTTCCTTGATCTCTTTCTCAACGGCTGCAGCATCTGCGCCTTCCTCAAGAACAACGAAGCATTCTCTTGTGTGCTTGTCTCTTGTGGTAAGCTCAGGGTTCTTGCCGCTTCTGACTGCCTCAAGTGCACTCTCTACAGGGATTGTATACTGTTTGGCATTCTTGACACCTTTGATTCTTCTGATAGCATCTGAGTGTCCCTGTGAAACACCCTTGCCCCAGAATGTGTAGTCGTTTCCATCAGGAAGGATAGCGTTTGAATAAACTCTTGCAAGAGAGAACATTCCGGGATCCCATCCGCATGAGATAACAGCTACATTGCCTGCCTCTTTGGCTGATGCATCAACATTTGCAAAGTGCTCAGGAATCCTTGCGTGAGTGTCAAAGCTGTCTACTACGTTAAAGAGCTTTGCATACTCGGGAGTCTGAACAGGAAGGTCAGTTGCGCTTCCTCCGCACAGGATCATAACGTCAATCTTGTCTTTCCAATCTGCTGCTTCGCTTACAGAAACAACAGGAACACCGGCTGTTCTGATCTTAAGTGAAGCCGGATCTCTTCTTGTGAAAACAGCTGCAAGCTCCATGTCGGGAGCAGCTGCAACTGCGAGTTCTACGCCTTTTCCAAGGTTACCGTAACCAAGGATACCAATTCTGATACTCATTAATTTTCCTCCTCCAAACTAATAAATCTCGTGCAATTAAAGTGTATTATACATCAAAAGATGGTATACTAAAAGAAAAAAAGGGGGTTTTTGGGTATGCTAAGTGAGTACACCAAGATACCAGCGTCAATGAATTCAAATGTGGCCCTCAAAATAATACCCGGCCACTATGCTACCACCCACTCTCACATAACCAATTATATGGAGATTGGTACCATGAAAACTCGTTGCAGCGAAGCTCATGGTGTAGCAACAATTCTTGCAATGCACTATACAATTTCCACACCGGTGGACACAATCGTATGTGCCGACGGAACTGAGGTTATCGGAACTTATCTCGCAGAAGAGCTCACGAGAGCCGGAGTTCTCAACTACAATGCACACAGAACAGTCTATGTCATTGCACCTGAGTACACAGCAAACGGACAGATCATCTTTCGTGACAATCTCCAGCTTGCCATCAGAGGCAAGCATGTACTGCTTCTTATGGGCTCACTTACAACCGGAATAACCTTGGAGCACCTGATGGAGGGCGTGCGCTACTACGGAGCCAATGTGTCCGGAGCCTGCGCGATCTTCAGTGCAGTTAAGGAAGTTGACGGAATACTTGTCAATGCCGTATTCCACCCTGAGGAAATACCTAACTACCAGTCATATTCACCGGCCGAGTGTCCTCTCTGCAAAAAGGGAATACCGATTGATGCACTGGTCAACAGTTTTGGCTACAGTGAGCTGAAATAATCTAAGTATCAGGCAGGGTTGGCACTGGGTAACTCAGCGCCAGCCCTTTTTATTTATGGAGGATGAAATGGGAAAAAAGTCGATCAAAGAGGACAAGAACGTTTACTTCGTTGCCAGAGAAGAAGCTGGTCTTACCAGAGCTCAGGCCAGCGAGCTTATCGGAACCATCAGTGAGAGCCGCCTTGAGAAACTGGAAACAGGCAAGACAGCCATCGTTCCCGAGGATGTTGTGGATATGGCACTTGCTTACAAAAAGCCCGAGCTTTGCAACTATTACTGCACACACGAATGTCGCATAGGAAAAGACTCTGTTCCTGAAGTCAAGAACGCCAGCCTCTCGGAAATTGTTCTGGGGATGCTCGCAGCACTGAATTCACTTGACGATCAGAAGAACAGACTCATCGATATAACTGCAGACGGTGTTATCTCAGACGATGAGCTTCCTGATTTTGTCAGGATCGAGAAGCAGCTCGATCTTATTGACTCTACCGTAGAGTCTCTCAAGATCTGGGTTGCCAGCACCATTGCCGATGGCAAAATAGATAAGAGCAAGCTCCAAAATCTAAGAAAACAATAAAAAGTATCAAAAAAAATTTATTCTTTGTTTACCATCTCTGTCACTTAATGTGTTATGCTCAATATAGCACCAATTAGTGATGGAGATTTCGTAAATGACCTCTGGCGATCAAATAAAACAGGATACCAGACTGATTACGGAATACGTGATCAAAAATATAGATGCTGCCCTCGAAAACGGCTGGATCCATGTATACTACCAGCCTGTAATCCGTTCGCTCACAGGACAGCTTTGTGGTGCTGAGTCTTTAGCCAGATGGATCGATCCCGAGATTGGATTTCTTTCCCCCGACAAATTCATAGGCGCTCTTGAAGCAAGCCGTCAGATCCATAAGCTCGACTGCCGGGTTGTTGACAAGGTATGCTCAGACATCTCAGAGCGTATAAAAAAAGGTCTCATTGCCGTTCCTGTATCGGTTAATTTTTCGCGTCTTGACTTTGAAGCTACAGATATGCTCAAGCTCGTAGAAGGCGCTGTCGAAAAATACGACATTCCCAGGGACTATATCCACATTGAAATAACCGAGAGCATGATCGTATCAGATGCCGATCTGATGTCAAGAGTGATCGAAAGCTTCAGAAATGCAGGCTACGAAGTATGGATGGACGACTTTGGAAGCGGCTATTCTTCGCTTACACTTCTTAACAATTACAATTTTGATACTCTTAAAATGGATATGAATTTCCTCAGCTCTTTTACCGAGAAATCCAAATCCATCATGACGTCTGCAATAAACATGGCCAAGGATATCAATATGATGACCCTGGCAGAGGGTGTTGAAACAGCTGAACAGGTTGAATTCTTAAAGTCCATTGGATGCGGAAAGCTTCAGGGTTACTTCTATGGACAGCCTATGCCTATAGATGAATTCTTTGACCATATTGCGGAATTCGGTATCACAATTGAAGAGAGACAATGGCGAAACTACTATCAGGTAGCAAGTTTTGCTGCAAGATATACAGATGAACCTTTGGAAATAATTGAAGACGACGGAAAGAACTTCCGGACTCTTTTCATGAATGATGAGTATAAACGTCAAATTCAGCTAAAGGCCTCTATCCCGCTTGAACAGCTTGACAAGCTCATCTACCAGACAAAATCTCCACTGCTCAAGAAATACCGTGAATTTGCAAACACAATAGAATCCACTAAGAATCTGGAGACCTTCTACTATACATACAACGGAAACATTTTGTCACTTCAGGCAAAAGAGATTGCGGAACATAACGGGAAGCATATCATCAGGGCATCTAACCGCAATATTTCCATGGATACCAACCTCAAAAAACAAAATAATGTTAACAACAAGCTCAAAGAGCTTAATCATATTTTTGAGTCTGTTTTGATCGCCAATGCCGAAAAAAACACTATAACTCCACTTCTTGGGGATTTTGCCTACTCCGGCAGGGTTGTAAAAGGCTCAAATAATCTGTCAGATCACCTTAAAACAATGGCTGATGATTTTCTTGCAATAACAGACAGAGCTAAATTCCTGGAATTTGCCGACATTAAAACAGTAGGTGAGAAAATTGACAGATCACAGAAAGGCTATATCGAAAATATTTTCAGGATCAAGCAACCCGACGGAAATTACAAATGGCGTGAAATAGCCATTATGCTTGTTCCGGGAACTCACGGAAAAGAATACATGATAAGCACCAAAGCCACTGCCGATGATGCGCAGAAGTTCCTTTCCAGCAATAATAGTGCTTTTAACATAACGGATTATGGAAGTAAAAACATGGATCCTTCACTCTTTACCAAGATGTGGGAAAACATCCTGGCTAATGCTTCCATCAAATTCTTCTGGAAAGACAAAGACCGCAGATTTTTAGGCGCCAGTCAGGCTTTTCTGGACTACTATGATCTTACCATCGAAGAACTTCAGGGAAAGACTGACGAGGACATGAAATGGCACATTAATGATGCAAATTATCAGGACGATGAGTTTGATGTCATTACAAAAGGTTCCTATGTAAAAAACTCCCCGGGACAATGCATTGTAAACGGCGTTGTCCACAATACTATGGCCAATAAGAGTCCCATTTATGAGAATGGTCAGATAGTTGGGCTGATGGGATATTTCATAGATGTTGATCATGAACTGGAGCGACTTGATAAGCTCTATCAGGAGCGGAATATTGATAGCGTGACCGGTCTTATGAATCTGAATTCTCTGGCTGATGTCTCAAAAAGCTATTCCCACAACTATCTCGAAAACGGCGTGGACTATGCCCTGCTGATACTCAGAAACGATACTCATCACCGCATACTCACCGACTTTGGTGAAGAATTCGGAAACAATCTGCTAAAAAAAATAGGGGAGACAATACTTGAAGTTACCGGCGGAAGATGCGTCGTTGCGAAGTGCCTTGCTTCTGACTTTGCCATCCTGGCAAATATCACAGGGCCCTCAGAACTTGAGGATCTCAAAAACAGGCTCCTTAGTGAACTTGAAAAAATAAAAGAGCTAAGCGGCAACAGCATAACCCTTAAGATCCGCATTGCCACAAAGCTCCGAAGTGATGAAGGAATAACTGATGAAAACATATACTCAGCAGCCCTTCAGGATTTTATGTAGTTATTTAAGATTAGCCTTGATGTAGTTCCATAGCTCCGTTGTGGGCTGAGGGAAAAAGTGAATACCATCTGCCTCGCTTATGATAATTGAAGAACTGTTGTTAATGTAGGAGTAAAGGTCAATGACTTTTACTCCTCTTTGATTGGCCCAGGCTACAAGCGAGTTGTTAAACTGCACCTGTCTTACGTTTTCATAATGAGTCTTATCAAATTCAGACGCCAAATACTGATCGGCAGTTGGTCCCACTGTACATACCACAATGGTTTTCCCCTGTTCGATCAGCGAATCATAGTATGGCCCGTACTCACTGAAGTCGCCATAACTGTTGCATCCCATAAGGGTAAGCAACGTATCAAAATTGTCAATACCATGGGCTCCCACAGCTTCTCTCAAAAAGTTAAATCCCTCTGCGTCTCTGCAATAGACTGTGATTCCGTCATAAACAGCGCCGTATACCTCACCCGCATCACCGGTAAACATATCTACCGATCTTGAATCTCCCACAAGAAGTATCCTTCCATACCCCTTCTGCTTCGGCTCCTCGACCGCCTTCTGCTCAGCAGTCGCAGTCTCCGCTGCAGCACTCTCTACGGCTTCAGCTAGCTTCTCAGGCTCAGGAAGCTTAACATTTCCGCTGGTGACAGTTACAAAGCTGACGATCATTGCAATTATAACGGAATAGACTTTTTCCATAGACAGGGTCCCCTTTTTTAGTACTCCATGATCTTCTTAAGAATATCCATCTGGTCTCCACAGTATTTAGTATACACCGAAGCCATAGCTTCACGGAACCTGCTTTTTTCCTCTGCAGAAAGTTCTATGACTGTAATGCCGCTCTTTTCTGCGACTTCTCTTGAGCTCTTTTCGCGCTCCGCCCAAAGGGTTCTCTCATACAGAGCGGATTCTCTGGCGCACTCCTCTATGATCTCCCGGTCGCTCTCTGAGAGTTTGTCCCAGACAGCCTTCGAGCATATCTGAAGCTCCGGAACCCTGGTGTGCTCATCTATCGTGTAATACCTTGCAACTATGTAGTGTCTCATGGCCTCATATGATGGCCAGTTATTCTCAGCTCCGTCAACAAGCCCCTGCTCAATTGCAGAGTAAACTTCCGAATAAACGATCTTGGAAGGATTGGCTCCAAGTGCCGACACCATGTCCGCCATCATGTCCGACTCCTGAACTCTTATGTTCATACCCTTAAGGTCTTCAAGGCAGTTGATCGGTGATGTGCTGTAGAAGTTTCTGGCTCCGGCATCGTACCATGACAGCCCCACCAGGTCGTGTTCTCTCGTTTTCAAAAGAAATTCATCCCCGATCTCACCGTCAAGGACCCGCCACATATGCTCCGGTCCGCTGTACATATACGGCATCTGAAGCACATTCATCTCGGGAATGTACTCTGCCAGCTGTGACAGCGATATCCTGGCAAATGCTATTCCTCCGTACTGCATCTGCTGGATGACCTGCATCTCGCTGCCAAGCTCCGCATCCGGCTTTACCAGGATCTTGATCCTTCCGTCCGTTCTCTCATAGACAAGCTCCGCAAACCTGTTTGCTCCCTGCGTTGTGGGGTAGTCTGCAATCTGGTTTTCCGCGTAGAGAAAGACATATTCCGGCTCATTCCCGGTCTTCTTTTTTATGCTGACCTTTAGTATCCCCGCTACTGCCAGGATGATCAGGATCATAGCACATACAGCAATAATTATATACGGCTGCTTTTTCTTCATATTGTTGCAACCTCGTTTCTGTACTCACTCGGAGTCTTACCGACCATTCGCTTGAACACTCTTGTAAAATAATTGGCATCCCTGTATCCTGCAAGAACACTGATGTCCTTTATATTGATTGCAGGATTTGCCAGAAGTTCTTTTGCCTTATTCATTCTGAATTCATTCAGGAAGGTAATGAAATTCTTGCCAAAGTTCTGCTTAAAGAGTTTGCAGAAATAAACATCCGAATATCCGAAAACACCTGCAACATCCAGAAGTGCTATATCTTCTTTATAATGAGTTTCTATATATTCCTGCACCTGTCCGACAAAAACATTTGGCGGAGCATCATTTTCATCCTGGTCTGCCGGATGAGCATATGCCTTCTCCTTCCATCCGCCGTCAATGCTGCTGTTTCTGTCGCAGATATGGAAGGCTTCTTCTATTACATTTACAAGGTCCTCGTCGGATCCGGGTTTGAGCAGATAATCCAGTGCCCTGATCTCGATAGCTCTTTTGGCATAATTGAACTCATCAAAGGCCGTAAGAAATACAATGCTGCTGTCAGGATTAAACTTCTTTATCTCAGCCGCCGCATCAAGGCCGTTCATGCCGGGCATCTCGATATCAAGGATCGCGATCTGACAGTCCTTCTCCCGGAAGATATCAACCGCCTGTATTCCGTTCTCAGCAAGAAAAACCTCCGCCTGATCCGGGAAGAAATTCTTTATTTTCTTGTCTATGACCAGCCTCTCGATGGGCTCGTCGTCTGCAACCAGTATTCTGTACATTGCTGCTCCTTTAGTCATCTACTCTGCGAAGGGGGAGTGTCACCTTGATAGTTGTCCCCTTGTCCGTGGCACTGTCTATCTCAAGCTTTCCGCCCTCGTACATACCCTTGATACGCCTGTTGATATTGCCAAGGCCGATTCCGACAATATCCTCATCAAGGGGCGTATCCTCTCCGCCTTCAAGCTTGCCCCGTATCCTCATAAGAGTCTCCTCATCCATTCCTGCGCCTGTATCTGTCACATCGATAAGGAGTTTGTCCTCATTCTGCCTTACGCTGATGGTCACCTTTCCGCCCTCAACCCTCGGCGAAATACCGTGGATAACAGCGTTTTCCAGAAGGGGCTGGAAGGTAAAGGTGGGAACAATGACCTTATTCTCATCCACCTCACAATCCACTTCAAATTCCACCCTGTCGCCGAATCTCATCTTCTGAAGGTACATGTAGTCCCTTGATATCTTAAGCTCCTGGGCCAGGATAGACTCTTTTGCCTGAGTCTTGAGATTGTACCTGAAGAGTGAGCTCAGGGCCTCTATCATCTGCTCAGTGGTCTGAGCCCCCTCGAGATTGGCAGTTCCGGCGATAACATTTAAGGTGTTAAAAAGAAAATGTGGATTTATCTGACTCTTTAAGAGCTCAAGGTTCATGGTCTCCATCTGCTTCTCGATTTCAAGAGTCTCAAGCTCCTGAGCATGAAGCTGATCCAGCGCTTCCCTCTTCTCCTCCATGGCCTTGATGTACTCGCCGGTGGCAAACTTCATCTTGTTGAAGGCCGACACCATCTGACCGAGTTCATCCTTGTTATCAACCACAACATCATCGATAAAGAAGTCGTTGTTGGCAATCCGTCTTGAGGCATTCGCCAGCTTTAAAACCGGCTTGGTAACGCTGCTGTTGAGCATCTGGGATATCCGGATTATTGCAAAGAAGAGTACCGCACTGAGAGCCGCTGTTATAAATGGAACCCTGGTGATCACAGGGAGCATGGTCCTGTAGCTCTCATTGCCCTCCTGCATGGTAAAGTCCACAAATCTCTGGGCATAGGTCGAAAGATATCTTTGCATGTTGTAAACATCGTAGAGCTTATCCACATAAATGTTTTCAGACTGATAGTCCGTTATTACCTGATTTCTCCTGCTGCTGTACACCTCATAGGCACTCTGCAGGGACTGAAGGATCGCAAACCTTGTATCTCCAAGATAATTGTAGTCAAGCGGAACTGCATAAATAGCCTGTCTTGTAGCCTCCACACTCTTTTCCCAGGCCTCCTGATCTGTGGAGCCGGTACCGCGTATATACTCATCAAAAGCATCTGTCTCACGATTTATGGCGTTGACGATCTCTCCGCCCTTTGAGTTGTCCTCCATGATGTCATTAAAGTCCTTGGTAAAGAGCTTAACAACCCATGCATCAAAAAGCACCGCCAGAGCCAGTGCCACAAATACGCTTATGGTGAAGACCCTTATTTTATTTTTAATGGTGAGAGTTTCCCAGAAATTTCGTATTTTATCCATAGTCAAAAATAAAGAGGCTGCGTTATAGTTATATCAATAATTATAGCGCTGCCCCTTTTAAATTACTAATTAAAACTAGCCTCTGATCTTTTCACAGATATATTGGTAAAACTCCTCCTTTTGATCGCCCAGAGTCCTGTTTGTCAGCATATATCCGTGGCTGTCATCTGACATCACCACTACCATATTGCTGCGTTTGATTGCGTTCTTGATCCTGTTCCAGCGAAGAAGCTCGCTCTTATCACCAACAAAGACGCGAACGCCGCCTTCGTTAAAAAGAAGCTCCATATCCTTAGGCAGATTCTCCAGCTGCTTGACGCTGTTGCCGAAGATTGCCAGAGGCTGGATGATCGGGAAAAGAATGCATCCAAACACCATAAGTACTCTAAGTAGATCCGATGCCGTAGCCCAGAAACGTATTGTCAGAAGGATCATTGCAACAGTGAAGATAACGTTGACCAGGCCAACCAGTGACTTGTAAGTCCTGGTCATTGCCATCTTCCAAAGATCCGAGGCCTTGACATCACATTTAAATCTGTATTCCATAAAAAGACCTTTCGGAAAATTTTATTTGGTCAGTAAATTCGGGAGGAACATACTGATCTCAGGTATGAATGTAAGCAGCATAAGAACAATGATCATGCACAGATAGAACGGCAATGTTGCCTTAACTACTTTCTCCATCTTAACTTTTCCAACCGCAGAACCAATGAACAGAACCGCACCTACAGGAGGTGTCAAAAGTCCGATACCACAGTTAAGTATGATCATTATACCAAACTGGATAGGGTTAATGCCAATTGATGTTGCGATAGGAAGAAGGATAGGTGTCGCGATCAGGATGATCGGAGCCATATCCATTATACATCCAAGTACAAGAAGGATCAGGTTCAAAAGAAGTGCTATAAGAACCGGATTTCTTGTAAGGCCGATGATCGCATTGGCTGCAAGATCAGGCACATGAAGTGTTGTCAGGCAATATCCGAAGATACTGGATGTTGAGATAAGTATCAGGACTATCGAAAGTGTATCGATACACTGTTCGAGGGTCTTCCAAACACCCTTCCAGTCCAGTCCTCTGTAGATAAATACGCTGACGATAAGGCTGTAGATAACAGCTATAGCAGCAGACTCGGTAGCTGTAAACACACCGCCTACAACACCCACTACAACGATAATGATCGCTGCCAGAGCCCAGAATGAAATACTGAGCTGCTTTAAGAACTTCTTTAAACTGAATGCATCTCCCTTAGGATAATGACGTCTCTTTGAGATAATGTAAGAGCCTATCATAAGAGATGCTGCAAGGAGTGCTCCGGGAAGATAACCTGCAAGGAACAGGCTTCCTACAGAAACACCTCCGGCACTCATGGCATAAATTACCATGTTGTGGCTGGGCGGAACAAGAAGTCCCTCACAGGATGAGGTAATTGTAACCGCCGTTGAAAAATCATCATCATATCCCTGTTCAACCATCATAGGAATGAGGATACTTCCAAGGGATGCAGTATCTGCAGCAGCAGATCCTGAAATTCCTCCAAAGAAGTAGGAAGCAACGATGTTTACCATCGCCATTCCACCTGTCATCCATCCTACACAGGAGTCAGCAAGAGCAATCAGCTTCTCTGAAATACCACCGCTGCCCATAAGACAGCCCATTGTGATGAAGAAGGGGACAGCCATAAGGCTGAAGGAGCTGATACCCTTGACCATCTGCTGACAAACTGTTGTAAGGGGAAGTCCCTGATACAAAAGGCAGAAGATAGATGAAAGTGCTACCGCGTAAGCGATATGGAATCTTAAGAAGATCATTACGATAAAGCTTACCAGCAATACCGCAATGGCAGTAGAATTCACAGCCATCACTTATCCTCCTCCTTAATGAAAAATCCTTTGATATGGTTGTAGAGTGCTTCAAGTTCAAAGATTATCATTGCAAATCCGGCGATTGGAATCGGGAAATACATCCAGAACTTTGAAAGTTTTGGCAATGATACATAAGATGCCTTGGCACCCAGTGTTGTAGCATACTGCCAACCTACAATAAGCATTACAAATGCCAGAACCATGATAGAGGCATCTGCAAGCAGATCTAATATTTTAATAAGCGTTTTGGGGAGATAAACATCCAGCGCAGTCATACGAATGTGAGCTCCGCGCCTGATTGCCAGGGCTGCTGACAAAACGGCCATATAGGACATAAGGGTGAGGACGATCTCCTCACTCCAGGCAGGATCCGGAACAAAAGAAACGTATCTTCCAAGGACGCTCATGCTGGTGATCAGAATATCTGCCACCAGCAAGAGCTTACATATGAAAAGTACCACCTTATAAGCAACATCGTATACAGGCTTGATCTTATCTACCGCATCAAAAAATGATTTCATACGGCACCTGTTCCTCTATATTATTTGCCAAGGTCAACTATCTTCTGATAGTAATCCTCGAGACCCTTGATGTTCTCTTCGATTACAGGCTTAACTGCTTCCTGCCAAGGTGTGATATCGTCAACTTCAACGATTGTAACACCGTCAGCCTTGAGCTCTTCGAGAACTTCCTTTTCCTTCTCTTCTGAGATTGAACGGTTGTACTCTGAAGCTGCCTTGCCGGCCTCAACAAGAACCTGCTGCTGATCAGCTGAGAGCTTGTTCCATGCTTCGTCTGTGATGATAACCTGGATAGCGCCAAGTGTATGTCCGTCAAGGATCATGTAAGGTGCAACCTCTGGGAATGCGTTTGACTTGTAGTTTGCGATAGGCTGCTCAGCACCATCTACAACACCTGTCTGAAGAGCTGAGTAAAGCTCACCGAATGCTACAACTGTAGGAGATGCTCCAAGGCCTTCAACAAGACCGTTCATGATAGGGTCATTAGAAACACGGATCTTCTTGCCCTTGAATGAGTTGATGTCTGAAATCTCATAAGATGTGAAGAAATGACGGAAACCTTCCTCTCCATAGAAAAGACCTCTTACACCGCTGCCGTTTTCTGAAGGCTCCTGAAGGAATTCCTGTGCAAGATCTGATGTGGCAAATTTCCAGAAATGCTCACGGCTTGTGAA
>JAFSTR010000177.1 GCA_017445665.1 Butyrivibrio sp.
TAAATACAGAGAACTTAGATATTTGGTAAAAGATGAGTGTGACTTTTTAACTGCCGGAGATATCATGAGGGATGTACTTAAGCTCTCAAGCCGGGAAATCAGCAGGTGCAAGCAGTTTGATGATGGAGTTATGGTAAAAGCATGTGACGATGATCATGTGCATCCAATTAGGCTTATAGATAAGCTTTCAAAGGGCGATTCGCTTATAGTCAGGATATATGAGGATACGGATAACGCCGGTGATATCGTTCCGACTCATGGACATTTGGATATCGTATACGAAGATGAAGATTTGATCGTTCTCAATAAGGAAGGGGACAGAGTAGTTCATCCTTCTTATGCACACTACACTGATTCACTTAGTAACCTCCTTGCGGGATATTATGAAGAGACTATGCAAAGTCACGTCATACGCACAGTGGGTCGTCTTGACAGAGAGACATCAGGACTTGTGATATTTGCCAAAAACAGGCACAGTGCAGCTCTTTTGTCAAAACAAAGCAGCACCATGTCAAGGCGCAAAGAATACCTGGCCATATGCCACGGAGTGTTTGAAAAGACAGAAGGAACCGTGGATGCGCCCATAAGAAGGAGACCGGATGAGCGCATGATAAGAGAAGTTCATCCGGAGGGGAAAAGTGCAGTAACGCACTATTTTGTTGAGAGACAGTTCAGGGACTATGCTTTGGTGAGACTAAGGCTTGACACCGGAAGAACCCATCAGATACGGGTTCATATGTGCTATATAGGTCATCCGCTCCTTGGAGATAACTTTTACGGAAAAGATATACCGGATAACCACGGACTTACAAGGGCAGCCCTTCATGCAAAATCCCTTGAATTTATACAACCCATCACAAATGAAAAGATCATGCTGACCGCCGCACTTCCTGAGGATATGCAAAAACTTATAAGCAACGAGGACTAAACATGACATACTTTACCTGTTTTTTTCTGGACAATGAGAAGGATATAATTGTTGACCTTTATAAGGATCTGGATAAGCTCTTTTATGTGCTTTCAACTCCCAATCATCACACGGGAAATCTTATAAGGAATCTGGCAAAAACCTGTGATCTGCCACTTTCAGAGGCCGATAACGGAAACCTTGTCATAAAGGGGGAAGTTCCCTGCTATATAGGTTCAAATAACGAGGAGATTTATCTCTTTTACCTTGGAAAAAGAAAAGTGGCGGATATCTACCCTGACGGAAGGGTGGAAAGAAAAGCTGCTATTCCCGCTATTTCAAAGACTTTGATGAGTCAGACCAAAGACTATAAGCTTGATATCGGGAAAACTATTTTTAAGACATATATTCCCAAGAATCTGAAATTCAGATCCGATCTTCACACCCATATGAACGGCAATCTTCCTGCAGATGTTCTGATCGCAATGGGAATTTGCCATCAAATAAGATATCCTCTTTATTATGTAAAAAAACTCGATCTTCAGCTTACTGAAAAGCAATGGATTAAAATATATGCCCAGAGGGAGAAGGTAGCAAGGCAGTTTGTTTCATCAGGGCTAATGGGCAAATATCTCGACAGGAAGATTAACGACAATACATTCATTAACTTTGCGGATCTGATCCTTAATAATCTGGACAATGCCGAGCTTAACATCGTTAAGATAAGAGGGTCCCTCGGTATTATCAAGGATGGACAGGCGGTGTTCACGAACCTTGAGAAAGTCTATCTCTATCGCTATGTTTTTACTAAGGGAAAAGAATCCGGGGAAAAGATTCCTCTTTCCAATGTGATGCAGATACCTGACAGAGATGTTAGAGCGACACTTCTGCAGATGCTTAAAGACCGGGAAAATCCTGACTACCATAACAATACTGTCTTTCAGGATAAACTTTTGTGGATTGGAAGATGCTACAAGGATCAGGGCATAGAATACGCCGAGATAAGTGATACTACTTTGGTAAAAAAATATGAGTCCATCGAAATGCTCAGGCAGGTCCATGATATCATGCCAAAAATATATCGCGATACAGGGGTGATGATAAGGTTTCTGGCTGCAATCAGAAGGATTCCGCTTACCATCATCAAAGATGCGGTAACTCCTGAAAACTATCTTGAACAGAACCTTGAAGTCTTAAGAGCCACCGCTTTTGACCCATATGTTGCGGGGGTTGATTTTGTAGGTGAAGAGATAAATGATATTAAGGTTTTAGAGCCTGTCTTTAAAGAGCTTGTAAAGTTTGCAGCCATAGATCCCAGCTTTGTGATTCGTGTTCATGCCGGAGAAAATGACAGTCAGAAAGAAAATATCGCCCATAGTATTCAGTGCGTAAAAAACAACCTTCTTCCGGGACAGCCAATGCCGAGAATCCGACTGGGACACGGACTATATACCTATTCATTAAATTCCAGAAAGGGAAAAGAAGTGCTTAAGTCCCTCAAGGAAAACAATGTGGTGCTGGAGTTTCAGCTGACCAGTAACGTAAGGCTCAATAACCTGAACTCACTGGAAAAACATCCCATAAAACAATATTTAAAGCACGGGATAAAATGCGTTCAGGGAACAGATGGAGCTTCGCTGTACGGTACGAACTCCATAGACGAGCAGCTTTCACTGGCGAGTCTTCTTGAACTTTCCGATCAGGATTTAAAGCTTATGAAGGATACGGAAACTTCAATCATAAACGAGAGTAAGCTTGCCTACTCCGAGAAGAAAATAGCCTTTGCAAAGCTCTTGGGGAAAAGAGACATGGAAGAGGTTCTTCTTGAGAAGATGAAGACCGTGAAGATTTCAAGAAA
>JAFSTR010000178.1 GCA_017445665.1 Butyrivibrio sp.
AAGCTTCATTGATTGAGAAGGAGGAGTTACCATGATTCAGCACATATATACAGAGGATACCTTAAACCAGAATATTTCTTTTGGAATCTTTAACCGCAGGATCTTTGATAACAGGAAGAACCTCAGGGACCTTTCCAATCACACAGTGATAATCGTGACCGATGAGATCATAGATGAATCCCTGATCAGGGAGCTGGCATACGTGATCCTTAATAAAGGCTGCAAGAATGTGGCATTTTGCGGAACAGCATCCGATGAATGGCAGAGAGTGTTTGACGAGGCAGATCGCGAGATCAACGGCTTCAACGATATCACAGGCTATGAGGACTTCGCAGTTATGTGGAAATTTGAGGATATCGAATCTCTGGTAGATGAAGTTTATACATGCTGGAATGAGGTTCTGATCCTCTGCAGCAATATGTCACTTATCAGAGAGTGCCGGGATATTTTAGAAGAGGCATAATGTTCATAAAATATACATAAAAACCATTTATAATATTGCTTAATAACGACATCTATAGGAGGAGCAACAATGAGGGAAGCAATTAAACAAAGATGTGATCTTTTGATTGAAAACTGGAAACTTATACACAAGGGCTTTTGGCTTGAGAATGGAAGTCTTGCAGCAATCGCAGCAGCTGCTTATGCGGATAAAGGCCAGACTGCGGATGTTGAGAGACTTAAAGAGTGTCATAAGATCCTCAAGAAGAAAGAGGGAATATTCTCAGAGTTCAGAGGCAACAGTGAGCTTATTGTAAGTTCAAAGATGGCTCTCAGTTCAGACCCTGAGCGCTACCTTGAGGATGTTACCGGAGTATATGCCAAATTCCAGAAGGACAAGTTCTGGGGATCAAGCTATAGGGCATTGGCAGCTATGACTATTTGTGATGTGGGTAAGGCTTCTGAAGCAGATGCTGTTATTGAGAAGACCAACGAGATCATGAAGGGAATGAACAAGACTCATCCGTTCCTTACATCGGATGAGGATACCTCTTTTGCCGTTCTTCTTGCCATTAGCGACAAGAAGACAGAAGACATTTTAGAGGAGCTTGAAGAGATATATAAGAGTCTTAAGAAGAAGTTTTCACTTCACGACAATGCAGTTTTCTCTCTTAGCCAGGTTCTTGCTTCATATGCTGGCAATGCACAGGATAAAGCAGATAAGGCCATTGAGATCTTTGATGCTTTTGCAGCAGCAGGAGCTAAGTATGGCAAGGGATACGAGCTGGCTTCACTGGGAACACTTATCGGTCTTGGTGCCGGCCCTGAGGATATTGCTTCAGAGGTTGCAGAGGCAGCTGATTACTTAAAGGGCAACAGGGGCTTTGGCGCCTTTGACATGGGTAAGGCTACAAGGCTTATGTTTGGCACCATGATAGTTGCCGGAGATAATTCCGATGAGAACTACAAGGTTGGCGCTTCTGTAATAAGCGGAACCGTAGCAAGGGTTATTGCAGAGCAGACAGCAATGATGGTTGCTATCATGGCTGCAAGCACTTCTTCTGCTACAACATCTTCATCATCGAACTGATCTAAAGGAAATATTACTATGAGAGCATATTTTGCAGGTGGATGCTTTTGGTGCGTCACACCGATCTATAAGATGTACGGAGTGGATAAGGTGGTCTGCGGTTATTCCGGAGGGGATGAGGCAAATCCTAGATACGAAGATGTCAAGGCGCAGAAGACCGGGCACCGTGAGACCATAATGCTGGAATATGACCCTGAGAAGGTGGCATACGACAGGCTTCTTGAGATCTTTCTTGCCAATGTGGATCCTTTTGACGGAGAGGGACAGTTCATCGACAAGGGATTTTCCTATACGCTGGCGATCTACTATACCACTGAGGAAGAGAAGCTCAGGGCAGAAGCCCGTATCAGGAAGCTGGAAGAGGAATCCGGCAAGCGGGTGCAGATTTCTCTGGAGAAGTTTAAGAGCTTTTATGAGGCGGAAGAGTATCATCAGGACTATTACCTGAAGAACCCTGAGGCCTTTGAAAAAGAGCTTATAGAGTCCGGCAGGAAGAAAGTATAAGGAGATTTATTCAGGAGGTTCTTATGGCAAAAGTATTATTACTTAACGGCAGTCCTCACACAAATGGCTGTACAGCCAGAGCTCTGGAGGAGATGATCAAGGTCTTTTCGGATGAGGGCGTTGAAACTGAGGTTATTCAGGTTGGAGGTAAGGATATTCGGGGATGCGTGTCCTGCGGATATTGTGAAAAGAACGGAAAGTGCGTTGTCAATGACCTGGTTAACGAGGTAGCTCCCAAGCTTGAAGAGGCAGACGGACTGGTTGTCGGAAGCCCGGTTTATTACGGCTCACCCAACGGAACCATTCTGTCGTTTATGGACAGGCTCTTTTACAGCACTTCGTTTTCAAAGCACCTTAAGGTTGGTGCGGCTGTAGTCAGCTGTAGAAGAGGCGGCAATACGGCTACATTCGACGCGCTCAATAAATACTTCACAATAAGCGGAATGCCTGTTGCGTCCAGTACATACTGGAATCAGGTTCATGGCTTTTCAAGAGAGGACGTTGAGAAGGATCTCGAAGGTCTTCAGACCATGAGAAATCTGGCAAGGAACATGTCCTTTATGATAAAGGCCTTTGCTGATGCAAAAGAGAAGTATGGCGAGCCTTTAGTCGAGAGAGATTCCTTCACAAGCTTTCCTGATGGAAAGTAGATCATAGAGGCAGAGCATGGGCAATGAAAACGGAACCTGGATAATGTACGGAGTTGACTGGAATGATTCCCAGTGCCTGCATACTGTCCGGGATGCAATAAACTACATAAATGAGGTAGGTTTTTTGCCGCTGTTCAAGAATGACATTCCGGGGTTCTCGCTTGAGGAGCGTACTGTGCCGGACTATTGGTGGTGCGGGGATCCTGAGGTTGATCCCTGGGAGTGGAGAGAGCTTATTGCAAGAAGCGGAGAGGTTGCCTACGGTAAGTTCTTTGATAAGAAGGCAGGATTTATCTCCAAAGAGTGGCTTCCATATTTTGCCAATTACCGAAGAGATGGCTACGATTTTGATGCCTTGTGGGATGATGAGAAGGCATCAAGGCGCCAGAAGAAGATCATGGACGTGCTTGAAGCAAAGAGCGAGATTTACTCCAATGAGCTTAAGGTTCTGGCCGGCTTTGGTAAAGGCAAAGAGAAAGGGTTTGAGGGCACTGTGACGGATCTTCAGATGAAGACTTATCTCTGCGTCAGAGACTTCAGGCAGAGAAAGAACAAAAAGGGTGAGCTCTACGGCTGGCCTATTGCAATCTACACCAGACCAGAGATACTGTGGGGATATGATCATGTGACTTCTGCGTATAAAGAGTCATCTGCTGATTCCGGAAAGCGCATCATAGACCATATGCAGGATATTTACCCCATCGCAACTTCTGCCCAGGTGAAAAAAGTCCTTGGCGTTAAGTAAAAATAAATACGAACAAAGAGCTGTCACCCCGGAATGAGGTTGACAGCTCTTTTTAAGAATTAGGAATTTATGACCTTTAAATTTTAAGACATCTTTGAAACGTGCTCGAACTGAGCTACCATGTCATCCTCGGGAGCAGGTGTAAGAAGACTTACAACTACGATAACGATGATGGCAACCAGAAATGCAGGAGCAAGCTCATAGAGATTCCATACTCCGCCCATAGGTCTTACAAGATACTTCCATACGAATACCATCACACCACCTGAGATCATTCCGGCAATCGCACCGTACTTGTTAGCTCGTTTCCAGTAGAGTGACAGGATCATTGCGGGGCCGAATACTGCACCGAAACCTGCCCATGCAAAGGATACGATGCCAAATACTGAGCTGTTGGGGTTCCATGCGATGATGACACCAAAAACCGCAACTGCGATAAGTGTGCTTCTTGCTGTCAGCATAGCTGCTCTCTCTGAGAGCTTGATACCAAAGGTATCCTGAATGATGTCCTCAGAAACTGCAGAGGAGGCTGCGATGAGCTGTGAATCAGCAGTTGACATGGTTGATGCAAGGATACCTGCGATGATGATACCTGCTATAAGTGCAAAGAGGAAGTTGTACTGGCTGATCTGATTTGCAAGAACAACGATAAGTGTCTCTGCCTTGGAGGAGCTGGTTGGATCTTCGATGAGAGATTCAAGAGCGCCGGCCTCAGTCATGGCTCTTCCGATAACACCGAGAATAACTGCTACACCAAGTGAGAATACAACCCATACGGATGCGATCCTTCTGGAAAGCTTGAGCTCTGAAGACTTTCTTACAGCCATGAATCTAAGGAGGATGTGAGGCATTCCGAAATATCCAAGTCCCCAGCAGAACATTGTTACCTTGTTGAAGAAGCCGTAAGAATCAGCTGAACCTGTAGCATTGTTGTAAGTTGCGCTGACATTCAGAAAGCCCGGAAGGTTCCTGACGTTTTCTGAAACTGCAGCAACTCCGCCCGCTTCGTTGATGCCAAAGCATACTACAAAAGCAAGGGCCAGGGTCATAACTATGGACTGGATAAAGTCGGTCTTGGAAGCAGCAAGGAATCCGCCTGTTGTTGTGTATCCGACGATTATGACTGCAGATACGATCATGGCAAGCTGATAGTTAACACCGAACAGTGAAGCAAAGAGCTTACCACAGGCAGAGAAACCGGATGCTGTGTAGGGAACGAAGAAAATCAGGATAAATGCAGCGCCGATACAGAGGATGATATTGCTCTTGTCGTTGAAACGCTTTTTAAAGTAATCGGGGATGGTTATGGCATCCAGGGATTCTGTGTAATTGCGAAGGCGTTTTGCTGTAAAGAGCCAGTTGAGGTAGGTTCCGACTATAAGGCCAAAAGCTGTCCAGCCTGCGTCAGCGATACCTGAAAAGTAAGCAAGTCCGGGTACACCCATAAGAAGGTAAGAGCTCATGTCGGAGGCCTCTGCGCTCATGGCAGTGACGAATGGCCCGAGCTTTCGTCCGCCCAGATAAAAGTCTTTGACGTCGTTGGTATCTTTGGAGCTTACAAAGCCCACCAGAAGCATGCCACATAGATACACAAGAATTGAGATGATAATTCCGATTTGTGATGATGTCATGTTGATTCCCCTTTCAATTTTCATACATATTTGCACTTCACCATGTTAACACATTAAAGAGGCAAATAAAACAACAAATTGTATAATATCTTCATTTATTTAAAAACAATTCTTCAGTATAATGTTGTGAGGCTTGGTCAGAAAACTAAATGAACAGGAAGAATAACAAATGGAAGATAAGATAAAAAGAAAACAATTCATATTGTGCTTTGCGGTATTTCTCGCCAACGGAATGCTGGCGCTTTCTATAGGATCGCTACTGCCGTTTTTAAGAGATGCTCACGGGCTTGACTATGCGTTTTGCGGATTTATCGTGAGCCTGCATTCTGTGGGTAATCTCTTTTCGAGCTTTTTCTCCGGAGCACTTCCGATGCTTATCGGAAGGAAAAAGAGCATACTCCTTTTCGAGATCTTTTTCCCATTATCATTTCTGATAATGCTTCTTGGAGGAAACAGGTTTCTTTTGGCGTTCGCATTCTTTGCGACAGGAGTTGCAAGGGGAGCATCCAGCAATTACTGCAACACCAAGATTAATTCCATAGCTACGGGAATGGCTTGGGCGCTCAATTGCCTCCATGCATGTTTTGCTGTAGGTGCGTTTGTGTTCCCGCTTATCCTGATGATGATCACAAGAACCCAGTCTGCAAACTGGATCTATGCATGTGTGTTCCTGGTGGTTCTCGGCGTTCTGACCTGCATTATGTACTATATGATACCTGAGGATCAGGATGATCCCAGAGGTGCAAAGAAGAGTAAAGAGAAGCGCGATGGTAATACTTTCGGTTTCTTCCGTGAACCAATCTTCTATATTGTTACAGCAACTCTGTTCTTTTATCTCTGCGCCGAGCAGGGCGTAATAGGCTGGATGATCACGTATTTCAAGGACACAGGTCTTTTGCCGCCCAACCTTGCACAGAGCACAGCCAGTATCCTCTGGGTAATGATATTATGTGGAAGACTTACGACAGCATTTTTGTCCACCAAGGTCAAAAAAGAGAATCTTCTGCCTGCGATGGGCGTAGGAATAGTGCTGTTCTTCATTGTGCTCATAATGTCCAAGTCAACAACACCTATTGTTATAGGAATAATGGGCTTTGGCTTTTCTATGGCAGGAATATATGCGACCACTGTCTCTTTTGCCGGAGAGCTAATCAAGAAATACAGCCTTGCCTGGAGTTTTATTTTGACAACAGCCAGTCTCGGGTCTATAATCATGCCTTCGATAGTTGGTTTTATCGCTGATGATTTTGGCATCGCAACAGGTGTCGGAAGCATTGCGATAGCTCTTTTCATCGATATGATATTTATCATGATATTAGTGAGAAAAGTTAAGAAGGGTATCAGTATTAAATGAACATTATAATCGCAAACATCATTGATCTTGTGGCTGCCATAGTTCAGGTGGGATCCGGCGCCATCAAGAAAAAGAGTAAGATCCTTATCGTACAGACTGTCCAGCTCCTTATGCAGGCAGTGAGTATGCTGCTACTGGGCGGCGTTACCGGTGCTGTCAGCAACGTACTTTCCTGCTTCAGGAATTTCCTCTGCTACAAGGACAAGCTGAATATCGTATGGAAGATCATCCTTATTGCTGCATCCATTGGATTTACCATCGCCCTCAACGATCAGGGATTTCTTGGAATTATTCCGGCAGCGGTATGCACCATTTATATTATATTTATGGACATCAAGGATCCGGTTAAGTTCAAGCTTCTTGTGACACTTTCCTTTGTGCCCTGGGCCGTTTATCATTTCATCCTCAAGTCATACACCGGCGCTTTCTTTGATGCTGCCACAGTTGTTACCAATGCTGTAACTCTGGTTAAGATGATAAAAGAGAATAAGGAGGCCTGACGGCTCTTTTTGTGCTATACTATATTAGTGGTAATTTTTGCATCTAACGTCCAAAGAGATGGGGGAAGAGGACTGGATTTATGGCTGGTAAGAGCAGAGTTAAATTAAAGGGGAGACTTAAGTCTTATTTTCGTGTCTTTACATATCTTGGAATCCTGTTGGCGCTGGTTAATCTGGCGGTGTTTACTGTCAGCTTCACAGCCGGTCTGATCCTTCTTGCGTTCACAGGACTTTATTTCATCGCGGTTTTATATATGCATTTCTACAGCAAGCCCATCATTATGAATGAGCTGGTGAGCTTTGCTACGGAGTACGGACAGATCCAGAAGAAGCTCCTCAGAGAACTGGACCTTGCGCATGCGGTACTTGATGATACAGGTAAGGTTGTCTGGACCAACTCCGCATTTGAGAAGATCGTTCATCAGGAGAGAGGATACAGGAAGTCGATATCCACTCTTTTCCCTGGTATTACTGTGGATAAGTTCCCTCAGGGATATGAGGAACTGTCCTACGAACTTGAATATGAGAACAGCAATTACACAATGAAGCTCAAGAGGATCTCGTTAAAAGAGATGGCGACCAACAGCGACATTATCGATGCAGAGGGGTATGACGGAAGTCTTATCGCAGTATATCTCTTTGATGAGACAGCACTTAAGCTCGCTATCCAGGAGGTTGATAACCAGTCACTGGCAGCAGGACTTATCTACCTCGATAACTATGAAGAGGCCCTGGACAGCGTAGAGGAAGTAAGAAGATCTCTTTTGACAGCTCTTATAGACAGAAAGATCAACAAGTACATTGCTTCCTGCAACGGTATTACCAAGAAGATTGAGAAAGACAAATACTTCGTTGTTATGCCCAAGAAGTCATGCGAGCTTTTAAGAGAGCAGAAGTTTGACATTCTTGAGGATGTTAAGACGGTTAACATAGGTAACGAGATGGCGGTTACCTTGAGTATAGGTATTGGACTTAACGGCCTTTCCTATGCGCAGAACTACGAGTTTGCGAGAAATGCCATCGATGTGGCTCTTGGACGAGGCGGAGATCAGGCGGTTGTTAAGAGCGCGGACAGCATCTCCTACTACGGAGGTAAGAGCCAGCAGATTGAGAAGAGTACAAGGGTTAAGGCAAGAGTTAAGGCCCACGCTCTCAGAGAGATCATTTCAGGAAAAGACAATGTCATTGTAATGGGACACAGGATCGGAGACGTAGACAGTTTTGGTTCTTCTGTAGGTATTTACCGAATTGCCAAGACTCTGGACAAGAAGTGTCACATCGTACTGAACGATGTCACAACTTCCATGCAGCCACTGGTTGATCTGTTCAGGTCCAATCCCGAGTACGAGGATGACATGATAATATCAAACCAGCAGGCCATTGATGTGGCAGGAAACAACACGGTTCTGGTTGTTGTGGATGTTAACAAGCCCAGCATTACCGAGTGCCCTGAGCTTTTAAGATACTGCAAGACCATAGTTGTGCTGGATCACCACAGACAGGGTGCGGAGGTAATAGAGAACGCAACGCTTTCATATGTTGAGCCCTATGCTTCATCTGCTTGTGAGATGGTATCTGAGATCCTTCAGTACATCGGCGACAATGTCAAGATCCATGCTGAGGAGGCAGACAGTCTGTATTCCGGAATCATGGTAGACACCAATAACTTTATGAACAAGACCGGTGTCAGAACCTTTGAGGCAGCAGCATTCCTGCGCAGGAACGGAGCAGATGTAACGAGAGTAAGAAAACTTTTCAGAGAAGATGCCAGCGAGTACAAGGCCAAGGCCGATGCTGTCAGTCAGGCAGAGATCTACAAGAACAGGTTTGCAATATCGGTTCTTACCAATGATGATATCTCTAGTCCGACGATCGTTGGTGCTCAGGCTGCCAATGAGCTCCTTAATATCAAGGGAGTAAGAGCAAGCTTTGTATGTACCGACTACCAGAATCAGGTCTATGTCAGCGCCAGATCCATTGATGAAGTCAATGTACAGGTCATCATGGAGAAGCTTGGCGGCGGCGGACATATGAGCAGTGCCGGCTGTCAGATGGAAGGCGTTTCCGTGAATGAAGCTATTGTTACCCTGAAGAAGACACTTGATCAAATGATAGAAGAAGGAGAATTGTAATATAATGCAGGTTATTTTATTAGAAGACGTTAAATCACTTGGAAAGAAAGGCGACACTGTCAAGGTAAGCGACGGATACGCCAAGAATATGCTGCTTCCTAAGAAGCTCGCTGTAGAAGCTACTCAGAAAGCCAAGAACGAGCTTAAGAATCAGCAGAAGAGAGACTCCATCATAGCTCAGAATCAGCTGGACGAAGCTAAGGCTTACGGCGAGAAGATCGCCAAGGAGACTGTTCAGCTCACAATGAAGGCCGGTGAAGGCGGAAGAGTATTCGGTTCTGTTTCATCAAAAGAGATCGTGACAGCCGCCAAGCAGCAGTTCGGATTTGATATTGACAAAAAGAAACTTCAGATGCCTG
This sequence comes from Butyrivibrio sp., assembly GCA_017445665.1. Taxonomy (GTDB): domain Bacteria; phylum Bacillota; class Clostridia; order Lachnospirales; family Lachnospiraceae; genus Butyrivibrio. The sequence goes on from JAFSTR010000178.1 coordinate 9,407, forward strand.
AACCGATCAAGGCATTCGGCACTTATGAGATACCGGTCAAGCTTCATCCCCAGGTTACGACCACGCTTAAGGTACAGGTAAAGGAACAGTGATATGCAGGAAGAAACCATTCTCAAAAGAGTGGCGCCCAACAGCCTTGAGGCAGAGCAATCCGTTGTAGGAGCGATGCTTCTGGACAGGGAAGCGATCCACGTAGCATCTGAGATAATCACAGCAGATGATTTCTACAATAAGCAACTTGGAATACTGTTTCAGACCATGGAGGAGATTGAAGCTGATGGAAGAGTCGTGGATGTGGTAACGCTTCAGGACAGGCTCAGGGACAAGAACGTATCGGCTCAGGTCAGCAGTGCAGAGTACCTGGCAAGTCTGGTTGATGCCGTTCCGACTTCCGCCAACGTCAAGTATTACGCACAGATCGTTGCTGAGAAATCCACTCTCAGAAAGCTCATCCACGTCAGCGAGGATACCATCAATAACTGCTATAACAACGCAGATGACATGGAAGGTATTCTTAATGACGCTGAAAAGAGCGTATTCCAGATAACACAGAAGAGAAACACGGGAGAGTTCGTAGCCATCGATAAGATCGTTATGAACGCCCTGGACAGAATAGAAAAAGCCAGTAAGACAACCGGTAATGTAACCGGCCATGCTACGGGCTTTACAGATCTTGATTATGATACAGCGGGCTTCCAGCCCTCCGATCTTATCCTTATAGCTGCAAGACCTTCAATGGGTAAGACGGCGTTTGTTCTTAACATTGCAGAGCACATGGCTTTCCACGACGACAAGTGCGTTGCCATTTTCTCTCTCGAGATGAGTAAGGAGCAGCTTGTAAACCGTCTTATGTCAATGGAGTCCCATGTTGATTCACAGCACATCCGTACCGGTAACATGTCCGATATGGACTGGGAGAACCTGATCGAGAGTGCTGATGTGATTGGAAAGAGCAGGCTTATCATCGATGATACACCGGGTATCTCGATCCAGGAGCTCCGCTCAAAATGCAGGAAGTATAAAATGGAGTTTGGCCTGCAGGTCATCATGATCGACTACCTGCAGCTCATGACCGGCGGAACCGGCAGAAGCTCAGAATCCAGACAGCAGGAGATTTCCGATATTTCCCGTGCACTCAAGGCTCTTGCCAGAGAGCTCAATGTCCCGGTGGTTGCGCTTTCACAGCTCTCCCGAGCTGTTGAACAGAGACCGGATCACAGACCTATGCTTTCTGACCTTCGTGAATCCGGAGCCATCGAGCAGGATGCGGATATGGTAATGTTCATCTACAGAGATGATTACTACAATAAAGATACTGAGAAGAAGGGTGTTGCCGACATCATCATTGCCAAGCAGAGAAACGGCCCTATCGGAACAGTAGAGCTTATGTGGCTTCCACAGTTCACCAAGTTTGCCAATCTTGAAAAAGGAAGATAAAAAAAGAGCCTTTCGGCAGATGCCGAAAGGCTCATGTTTTTTAATTTGATCAACCCTGGCTGATAGCTGAAACAGGGCACTGAGCAGCGCATGATCCGCAGCTGATGCAACCATCACTAATAACGTATGCCATAATAAATT
>JAFSTR010000179.1 GCA_017445665.1 Butyrivibrio sp.
CAGCATTTGATAAAATATGTTGTTGTGCCGGGTAATTGCGATCAGGTGGTATGGGATGAAGAAAAGCCACCCGGAGTTGAGTGGCTCTCTTCATTATTATTCAACTTTTACAACGATCCCTCCAATTTCTTTGCCTTTCTTATTATAACCTCGTACTGTCACTATTCCTCTGTTCTTTCCTTTTACAGTAAGGGTTTTTCCTTTTCCTTTTATTATTTTCAATATTGATTTATCAGAAACAGTTACTCGTTTAACCTTTTTGCAATAGCGTTTGCCTTTTCTTTGGAGAGCATTCCCGTTTCGCTGTTGGTGATCGCGGCCGCCTTTTTGATATAGGCAATGCTGTTTATGATCTCCGGATGCAGTTCCAGTCCTGTTATCGGGAAGTTTTCGGCAGCTCTTAAGGCCTGTACACCATAATATGCATCTGACGGAACTTTTTTGTCACCGATAGAATGATTTGAGGGTCAAAAGGTGCCTTGGCACCTTTTGTGATGCAAGATATAGTCATTGAGCTCGCTCAGAATGACTATATCTTGTATCACAAAATGGCACGAAGTGCTTTTGACCCTTAAATCATAGAATCATGCTCTATTCGATAATTACCACTACTCAGCTCATCACGAAACCTTTTTACTTCCGGATCTCCATCCTATGATACTGATGCTCATCTTTTACCTCCTTTTTTGGCTGTCTTTCAATCCCTATACATGTTCCTTGTTCAGGTATAATCCCGCTCCCAAAAGTAACCCGCAACTGACCCAGATGGTCACGATATCCATATGCCGCGACAATACACCGCCGATTCCGGCACCAAAAGCAAATATCACAATGACCGAATAATACTGAAATGCACTCATCAGGTCAGCTTTTTTCTTTATTCAGGCACAAACTCTATTTTAAGAGCGGTACGGACGCTCTTTCTGCCTTTTATCGTCTCTGACAGATTTCCCGTTTCATGCCTCCTCAGATTACTTCCTTCATGATCCTTTCAACATCATCTCTTCTTTCATAAAGGGTACATCCTCCGGGATGATCCTCTAAAAGATATCCCCCATCGCGCAGTTTCCCGAACAGTCTTGAATTCATGGCTTCCTTCAGGGATGTATCCCTTACATTGATATCTGAATAAGGTGAGAATGGACATGGCTCCGCTCCCCCATGTGAATTGATATGGAAGAATCCCCTTCCGGCCGCAACGCATCCTCCCGAACTCTTCTCATCTCCAGGGAATGAAATAAATACTATTTCCGAATGATCTTCACGAAGCCGGTCTATCTGCTCTTTCATATACTCACGTTCCTCATCACCGGGAGCAAGTCCCACCGACTCATCAGTTACCGGGACGAATTCAACAAAGATGACCGCCTTACATCCTCTGTCGGCCAGCTCCGTTAAGAAACTCTCCGAAGTGACTTCCTTTATGTTCTGCGTGGTAACGGTTACGGATGCCCCAAAGATCAGACCTCTCCTCTTAAATTCATCCATTCCGTTTATCAGTTTATCGTAAACACCCTCTCCGCGTCTTTTATCCGTCAGTTCCCTGTCTCCTTCTATACTCATGACAGGGATAAGGTTGCGGGATTTATCAAACAATTCATAATATTTCTCACTCATAAACGTCCCGTTCGTAAAGATCGGAAAGAGTATATCCTGTCTTTTTGATGCAGCTTCTATCACATCATACCGAAGCATCGGTTCACCGCCTGCCAACAGGATAAAGCTCACTCCGAGGTCGTCAGCTTCATCAAAGATTTCCGACCATTCCCTGCCTGTCAGTTGTTTTACGGGTTCACTGTCGCACGTTGCGTGATTGCATCTCGAATAGCATCCTGCGCAGTGAAGGTTGCACCTGCTGGTGATACTGGCTATAAGAAACGGCGGGATATGCTCCCCCGCATCCTCAGCTTTCCTTCTTTTCTTAGAAGCTGCCCTGCTGGCAAGAGCAAACCTTGCCATATATGCACTCTCTCTGGGGTTCTTAAGTGTCGCTCTTACCGCGTCGGTAACTACCCGTTCCACACCCCTCGTCATATATGATTGAATATCAAATGTTTTGTCCATGTATATCATCCTTCAAGAAATTTATATAGCAGTCTGTAAAGTTCCTTTGCATCCTTTTCGGTTAGGGGAGATCCCTTTTTACCGAGTTCAAGAGGGATATCCCTGCACTTTTCTTTAAGAGCATTCCCTTTTGGGGTGATAGTCACTATCGTTACGCGCTCATCTTCCTTTGAACGTTCTCTTGTCACATATCCCTCTTTTTCAAGGGTCTTAAGGAGCGGGGTCAGTGTCCCGGCATCCAGATGCAGTATGCTGCCGAGCTGTCCCACATTAACGCTCTCCTTATCCCACAAAACCATGAAGACGATATACTGTGTGTATGTGAGTCCAAGCGGTTTCAGATACGGATTATACGCCGTAACGATCTTCCTTCCGCAGGCATACATCGGAAAGCATAATTGGTTTTTAAGTAAAAGCTGTTCGTATTCCTGTGCCATGATCTGTTCCTTACAGTAATCCCTCTACGCATTTATCCACTTTGTCCATCTTCTCTGTAGGCTCAAACCTTGCTACCACGTTTCCGTTTCTGTCTATAACAAACTTGGTGAAGTTCCACTTGATCTCCGGATTGTTCTTGTAATCCTTATCGATCTTCTTAAGCATCGCACTCATGGCAAGCGCTGTGGGGCCTTTACCGAAGCCTTCGAATCCCTTTTGCTCCTTCAGATACTTAAATAGCGGGATCGCAGTCTCACCATTTACATCTGCCTTTTTCATCTGAGGGAACTGCGTATTGTACTTAAGCCGGCAAAACTCATGGATCTCATCATCCGTACCCGGAGTCTGTCCCGCAAACTGGTTGCAGGGAACATCGATGATCTCAAATCCCCGGTCATGATACTTCTCATACATAGTTTCGAGATCCTTGTAATGGGGAGTAAATCCGCATCCTGTCGCTGTATTTACAACAAGGACAACCTTCCCCTCATAATCCTTCATTGATATCTCTTCGCCTGTTGCTGTCATTACGCTTTGATCATAAAATCCCATGGTATGTACCTCCTTTAGAAAACTCGTCGTTTGTTATCTTTGGTCATATTATATTTGGTCAAAGATATATCGTCAAGTACTTTTTTATACCAATTGTGCAGATATATCACAGGAACGGTCCTTTTGTCAGTTCACTTTGATCGTGATCAGCGGTGTTGTTGTCTTCGCAAAGACTTCGCTTTCTGCCACGGTCAGGGTGAATTTGTAGTTTCCTTTCGGCGCGCCCTTTTTCAGGACCACCTTATCCCCTTTCAGCTTCAGATACTTTTTCAACGCTACCGGCGATTTATTGGTCACATGTCAG
>JAFSTR010000180.1 GCA_017445665.1 Butyrivibrio sp.
ACAGGCGAATGTTTAGGTTACACATCGGGCGGGTTTGATGCAAAGCAGTAACGTCTCACTTGGTAGGAGGTGAGACGGATGCATGTAGATAATCCACCCGGGTGAATACCGTTTTTCGCGGTAGTGTCTTAAATTTTGCCTTTTTTAGGGCACGGAGGTTTTAGATCATGTCTCTCATGGCCAATTTATATGTGGGTGCGTCGGGACTTACGACATCACAGAATGCGCTGAACACCACAGCTCACAACATGTCAAACATGGACACCGATGGCTATACCAGACAGCAGGTTTCTCAGGGAACAAGAGCTTATCAGACTCTTGAGAGGAAAGTGGAACAGATTGCCTGGAAGCAGATAGGAACAGGTGTTAATTATAATAATTGTAAGCAGGTAAGAAGTGACTTTCTTGATATCTCATATAGGAGAGAGACAGGAAGGAGCACTTTTTATGATGTTTCATTAAAGGCCCTTGAGGAGATAGAAGATCAGCTCCAGGAGATGAACGGATCCGAGTTTGCACAGTCAATGGATAACCTCTGGGTAGCTGTTCAGGAACTGGCAAAAGACCCTTGCTCAGCCGTTACGCAGTCCTCTTTGATCACAAGAGCGAATGAATTTCTGACAAGAGCTAAGAGCGTATATGATGGACTTGTTTCATATCAGGAAAACATGGATTCCACAATAAAAGGAATGTGTGACACCATCAACAAGTACGGCGACAGAATAAGAGAACTCAACGAAGAGATCGTTTACATCGAGTCCGGCAGACAGGAAAAGGCCAACGACCTTAGAGATGAAAGAAATCTTCTTTTAGATAAACTTGGTGAGTACGGAAGGATTGACTACCAGGAAGATATTTTCGGGAATGTGTCAGTTCTTTTCGAAGGATCAACATTTGTAACAACAGATCACGTAAACCATCTGGGAGTTGATACAACCCTGGAGAGCAGCGTAGGATATGCAACACCTTACTGGGAATATGCAGCCAAGACAGTAGATAATCACGACGGCACCAAGACTGTTGTTTCCATCGATGGAGCACACGTCCTTGATCTGACCCAGACAATTTCAACAACAATAAATACAGATATAGGTAAGCTCAGAGCAGTCCTTCTGGCAAGAGGCGACCACAACGCAACCTATCACGACATAACCGAGGACCAGGACTTCTATAACAGAAACATTTCCCAGTCAGTTATCATGAACGTTCAGGCTGAGTTTGACCAGATGGTGCACAACATCATGACAGCCATTAACGACATCATGGAAGGGGCTGAGAGTAATCCGGCTTTCCTTGACGGAAGTGTTGGAGAGGCCAAGGACTTTACACTTTTTGTATGTGCCAATGAACAAGACTCCATCATGTATGACTATATAGACGGCTTCAAGGGACTGAGTGATGAGCAGGTAGAGGAAAAGATAGCCACATATCCACCAGAACTTCAGGATGTGATCCGGTCAAAGATCGGAAGAAATATCAGAACCGGTTTTACGATAAAGAACTCTCAGATCAATCCAAAGCTGATCCAGGAGCCCACTCTTTTCACCTTCAGAACCATAGACGGAAGCGAGGACAACGCTACAACAACGGCGTTAAAAGAGGCTTTCACAAAAGAGCAGTATACACTTAACCCGAACGTTTCCAGCAGAAACAGCTTTATCACATATTACAACAGCCTTGTTTCTCAGGTTGCGAACTCGGGCGATGTTTATAACAGCATCAAAGAAGCGCAGGAGCAGACGGTTTCCTCTGTAGAAGCAGCAAGAGAGCAGATCGTCGGCGTTTCAAGCGATGAGGAACTTGAATTCATGATCATGTTCCAGAATGCATATAACGCATCCAGCAGGTACATCAACGTGGTAAGCGAAATGCTGGAGCACCTGGTAACTACGCTTGGTTCGTAAAAAGAGCTGACGCAGTAAACCACTTATTAAGGAGATAGGCCATGACATCTCAATTCTTTGGACTTAATATTGCAGCATCGGGACTCAGAGCAGCAAACGCAGCGCTGAACACCACAGGAAACAACATATCCAATGCCAATACAGACGGCTATAGCAGGCAGAAAGTAACCCAGGAAGCAAGTGATGCTCTCAGGGTTTTTGCCACATACGGATGCGCAGGTGCCGGAGTTGATACCATCGCGATTGAGCGGGTAAGGGACAGCTTCTACGATGTTAAGTTCAGACAGAACGAGACTCTTTACGGCAATGTTCAGCAAAAGAACTATTACAACGCCCTTATCGAAGAGTACCTGGATGACGATGGTACAACGGGATTCTCATCTCTTTTCAATAAGATGGAAGCAGCTCTAGAGTCAGTAAGGACAGCGGCCGGAACAACCGAGACAAAGTCAGCCTTTGTTTCAAGCGTAAAGAGTATCACAGAGTATTTTAACAACGTATACACAAGCCTTCAGAACGAGCAGGCGGACATCAATTCAGAGATCAAGCTCTGCGCCGACAGAATAAGCGCCATTGCTCAGGAGGTTGCTTCTATAAATAAGCAGATCAACATTATCGAGATGACAGGATCCAAGGCTAACGAACTCAGGGATAAAAGAGATATGCTCGTTGATGATCTATCCAAGATGATCTCGGTGGAGACCAAGGAAACTCCCATCATAGATGAGACCCAGCCCGACAGAGTTACCGGTGCAACAAGGTACCAGATCTGGGTTGGCGGAGCGTATGAGTTGGTTGATACCTATGAATACAGAAAGATGATCTGTGTATCAAGGGATGACGACGGCGCTACGGATCAGAACGATATCAAGGGAATCTATGACATCAAGTGGGGAACTGCAAACTATAAGGATGGTGACAATGTAAAAGAGCTTGCGGACTTTGCGCTGGATTCAAAGCTCATCGGAGGTGAACTCCAGGGGCTTCTTGCAATGAGAGACGGAAACAACAGCCATTACTTCCATGGGAAGAGCTCTTTTGACGACAATAATCCGCAGCCCGACGGAACAGTAAAAGTAACAGTGAAAGTCGACAGCTCATATTTAAAGGATATGACCAAGTGTACGATCCCCGAGGACGGAACCATCAAGATCGGAGCAAAGACCTATAAGTACGACAGCTGGGAGTACGACGGAGATGATACTTATACATTCACAATTGATGACACTACTCTCACAAGTATCCCCGATCCCGGCAGAAATGTCAGCATCGGCTACTCCAACAGCTACCAGGGAATCCCTTATTACATGGCTCAGATGAACGAGTGGATAAGGCAGTTCTCAGACCATGTAAACCAGATCATGACAACAGGTTATACCTCTGATTCCCTTAAGGGTGTAAATCTATTGAGCGGTGCATCGGACACAAACTCTGACGCGGATTACAGTTATGAAGAGCTCACAACTCTTTCCAAGAATAAGGGATACTATAAGGTGCGAGGCGGTAACTTCACGGTGAGTTCAGTTCTTTTGGATAATTCCGACAGGATAGCGACTAAGACCGATATAACAGAGGGTGAGTCAGAGTTCGGTAACCTCACTAAGTTAAAAGACATGTTCAAGACCGAGAAGATCTTCAGAGGCGCGACTTCCGGAGAGTTCCTCACCAAGGTTCTGGCTGACGTGGCTCTTAACAAGGCAAACTCCCAGACTCTTGAAGATACCTATGCAGCACTTGAGAATACCATCAACAACCAGAGGCTTTCAGATACCGGTGTTGATGAGGACGAGGAAGCTGCAAACCTCGTTAAGTTCCAGAACGCATATACACTTTCATCCAAGATGATACAGACATTGACGGAAATA
>JAFSTR010000181.1 GCA_017445665.1 Butyrivibrio sp.
CAAAATGTGTCAAACTGTAACGTCCCCACTGACACACCCACTGACACAAAACTGTAACGTCCCACTGACTCACCAAACTGAAACCCGAGAATAATGGAGAAGAAACATGCCAGGAAAACTCTATCTTTGTGCAACCCCCATCGGAAATCTGGACGACATGACCTTCAGGGTCCTTGAGACCTTAAAGAGTGTTGACCTGATTGCGGCGGAGGATACTAGAAACAGCATAAAGCTCCTTAATCATTTCGATATTCACACCGAGATGACCAGCTATCATGAATATAATAAGTACGACAAGGCGCAGTATCTGATCCAAAAGATGCAGGAAGGACTTGATATTGCGCTTATTACCGATGCAGGAACTCCGGCAATTTCCGATCCCGGTGAGGTGCTGGTTGCTGAGTGCCACAAGGCCGGAATAATCGTCACATCACTTCCCGGTCCGGCGGCTTGTATTACAGCATTGACATTATCGGGGCTGTCTACAAGAAGATTTTGTTTTGAGGGATTTCTGCCATCGGCAACTGAAGACAAAAAGGGCAGGAAAAGGATCCTTGAGGATCTCAAGGATGAGAGCAGGACAATGATCGTCTATGAGGCGCCGCATCATCTGAAGGCTGCGCTGGATGATCTGTATGAGGCCCTTGGTGACAGGCGGATCTCCATCTGCAGGGAGCTCACCAAGAAATTTGAGGAGGTGAGGCCAACCACTATTGCCGATGCGATTTCTTTTTACAAAGAGAATGAACCAAGAGGCGAGTACGTGCTGGTAATAGAGGGCAAGAGCCTTGAAGAGCAGGAAGAAGAAAAGAGATCATCCTGGCAGGAGATGAGTATTGAAGATCATATGAAATATTATGAAGACCAGGGGATTTCACATAAAGATGCCATGAAAAAAGTGGCAGCCGACAGGGGTGTCGGAAAGAGGGAGATTTATCAGGCATTACTTGATAAAGAAGAGAGGGACTGATCATGGAAGAGAATGAGGTTATTGCAAAAAGACCGCCGATGGGGTGGAACAGCTGGGACTGCTATGGGGCAGCAGTCAATGAAGAACAGCTCCTTGGAAATGCGAAGTACATGGCAGAGAAGCTTAAGGACTTTGGCTGGGAGTATGTGATATGCGATATTCAGTGGTATGAGCCTACGGCAGATTCTCATGAATACCACAAATTTACTGAGCTGGAAATGGATGAGTACTCAAGGCTTATGCCTGCGGTCAGCAGATTTCCGTCAGCTGCAAAGGGCAAAGGCTTTGGACCCATTGCAAAGAAGATACATGACATGGGTCTTAAGTTTGGAATCCATATTATGAGAGGAATCCCGCGTCAGGCGGTGCACAGAAACTGCAAAGTTCTAGGTACCGATAAGACTGCCAGGGATATTGCCAGCCCCAATTCCATCTGCATGTGGAACACAGATATGTACGGTGTAGATGCTTCGGTGGAAGGGGCACAGGCCTATTATGATTCAATATTCAGCCTCTATGCAGAGTGGGGCGTTGACTACGTCAAAGTCGATGACATCGCAAGGATAGACTGCGGCCCGGAGGCTCCGGGAGCAGGTTTTTCAGAGATTGCCATGATAAAAGAGGCTATAGAGAAATGCGGAAGACCGATGGTATTAAGTCTTTCACCGGGACCTGCAAGGCTGGAGCAGAAAGACTTTCTTTTAGAAAACGCCAATATGTGGCGCATGACAGACGACTTCTGGGATAACTGGAAGATGCTTTATGACATGTTTGAAAAGGCGCACGAGTGGGAAGGCGTTGGCTGCAAGGGACATTGGCCGGATTGTGACATGCTTCCTCTGGGGCGCATCTGCATGTGCAACGATGAGAACGGAGAAAAGGGCCATCTGTCCCGCTTTACACATGATGAGCAAAAGATCCTCATGACACTTTGGTGCATCTTCAGATCACCGCTCATGTTTGGCGGAGATCTCAGGGAGAACGATGAGTTTACACTGTCTCTTCTGACCAATGAACGACTTCTGGAAATGCACAAAAAGGGCAGAAAGCCAAGACAAATATACAGGAAGAAAGACCTGGTGATCTGGAGATCGGTTGCCAAGGATGGAAGGGTATTCCTTGCAATCTTTAATATCGGGGAAAAGACAAAGAGCCATAAGATCAGGTTTAAGGACCTGGGACTTGCCGGAAGCGAGGCCAAGGCGGTTGATATCTGGAGCGGAAGTCAGGGAATTGTCAAAGATAAGGAATGCGTCGATATGGCGCCGCATACAGTTGAATGTTATGCAATCGAGGCAACGGAGGATATTTACAGTCCCTGTAGCTGAAGCTAACAAGTTTACACATATTTCATAGAAATTTGCCTTAAAAACATTGTTAAAAACTTGGCTTTGTAGTATAAATGTAGTAGTGGGCGCAATTTGCCCCGAAATTCAATAGTGTATCCGCGAATTATCAGTATATTGTGAGGTGTATGATAATTCGTGCAAAAATTTATTAAGAAAAGAGGTTAACAAATGGCAAACATCGATTTAACCAAGTATGGAATCACAGGTACTACAGAGATCGTCCACAATCCTTCATACGATGATCTTTACAATGAGGAAATGAAGCCTGAACTTACAGGATACGAGAAGGGCGTTAATACAGAGCTTGGCGCTGTAAACGTTATGACAGGTATCTACACAGGCCGTTCTCCTAAAGATAAGTACATCGTTATGGATGCAAACTCCAAGGATACTGTATGGTGGACATCTGATGAGTACAAGAACGACAACCACCCTATGACAGAAGAGACATGGGCTAAGGTTAAAGAGATCGCTAAGAACGAGCTTTGCAATAAGAGACTCTTTGTTGTTGACGCATTCTGCGGAGCTAACAAGGATACTCGTATGGCTGTTCGTTTCATCGTTGAGGTTGCTTGGCAGGCTCACTTTATTAAGAACATGTTCATCCAGCCTACAGATGAAGAGCTTGCAAACTTCGAGCCTGACTTCGTAGTTTACAATGCATCTCTTGCTAAGGTTGATGACTACAAGGCACTTGGCCTTAACTCCGAGACATGTGTAGCCTTCAACATCACAAGCCGTGAGCAGGTTATCATCAACACATGGTACGGCGGAGAGATGAAGAAGGGTATGTTCTCAATGATGAACTATTACCTTCCTCTTAAGGGAATTGCTTCTATGCACTGCTCAGCTAACACAGATATGAACGGTGAGAACACAGCAATCTTCTTCGGACTTTCAGGAACAGGTAAGACAACACTTTCAACAGATCCTAAGAG
>JAFSTR010000182.1 GCA_017445665.1 Butyrivibrio sp.
CAAAATGTGTCAAACTGTAACGTCCCCACTGACACACCCACTGACACAAAACTGTAACGCCCCACTGACTCACCAAACAAAAAAACTATAAGGAGGTGTAAGTATGGAAAGATACGCATGGAAAGGCATGGTTTTAAAAGGCAAGAAAGACGAATACATCAAAAGACATGACGAGATTTGGCCTGAGATGGTAGAGGTGCTCAAGGCTGCAGGAATCTGCAACTACAGCATCTACATGTATGAGCTTGATAATGCAGAGTATGACGCTGAGGTATTTGGTTATTACGAGTGTGAAAAAGGCATAGAATACGCCGGAAAATACCAGGCAGAGAGCCCGGTTGTCGCAAAATGGGATGAGAGCATGAAGGGCATTCTGATCCTGGAAAAAGACGAAGTTACCGGGGCACAAAAACAGATGAAGCAGGTCTTCAGATTAGACTAAAACAAAGCCGTCACTTACGTGGCGGCTATTTTTTGTCCTGTGTCTTATACAGCTGAAATTGTAAGCTTCTGCGGCTCCACGTTCCTGATCTCGCCCTTTCGGCCGCGGCAGACCATACCATTGTCAATTGAGATCATGGTGGCATGGGCTTTCATGGCATCATGTATCTGCTTGACAGCAGTCTCATAATCCTGCGGAGTCATGGGGATTACATATTCATGATTCAGATGCTCTGTAGAGATCACGGCCGATCTGAATCTGGGAACATATCTTATGCCATAGAAGGTACATATCTCCGTGTTCAGCATTCCACTGTTATCTGAGCATTGCATCGAAATATACATGGCGTTCTCCTTTCTATTATCCGCGATATACAATCCTTAAATCTTAAATCCACTTACAAAGTCCTCAATAGTTGCTGCTGCTGTTGAAACAGATGTTGCGCTGTCATCAACACCCTGGCTCTCGTCTGCAACCTGCTGTGCACTGACCGCCAGGTTGTCGGTTGTTGCCGTAACTTCCTGTGTACTTGCGGACTGTTCCTGAGAAATAGCTGCAACTGATGTTGCTATCGTATCTACATTTCCAATCTTATCTATCATCTGCCTGAAGGTTTCGCTTGTCTCATCAAGACTTGAGAAGATCTCTTCAAAGGTCTTTCCGGCTGTCTGTACAGCCTCTGAACTTGCTGTGATCTCATCCATGTTAGCCTGGGATTTCTCCGAAAGGTCTTTTATCTGCTGAGTGATCTCAGTGATGATCTTGCCGATCTCAGTTGTGGATTCAGCGGAGTTTGCTGCCAGCTGTCCGATCTCCTGAGCAACTACCGCAAAGCCCTTTCCTGCCTCTCCGGCTCTTGCAGCCTCAATTGAAGCATTCAGTGAAAGGAGGTTTGTCTGGGATGCGATGGAGTTGATGATCTCGATGATGGAATTGATCTTCTGAGCTGATTCTCCAACAGCCTGAACATCAGTGTTCATGTCGCCCATTGAGGCTGATATCTTGTCCATACCTCTCTGTACAACTTCCATATCGCGCTGGCCGTCTTTAGCTTTGATCACAAGGTTATTGACAGTCTCACTGGCTGATGTTCCCTGCTCTGAAAGATCTGCGACCTCGTTGGCAAGCTCTGTGGCATTCTCTGCAAGTTCCTGAACAGCACTTGCCATTCCGTTCATTGCATCTCTGATCTGTCCCATATTGGTGGACTGCTCGTTAGCCTGAATGTTGAGCTTTCCGGATGCATCCTTACTGTTCTCAGCTTCAATAGCAAGTCTGTTCGTCTCATTCTTGATATTTCCAAGAGTTCCTCTCATGTGATTTACGAACTCTCTCATGTTGTTGTTCATAAGGCCGATCTCATCCTGTCCGCCTTCAGGGATATCAACGGTAAAGTCACCGTCTGTGATCCTGGTGATATTTTCAGTCAGGTTGCCTACAGGCTTGGATACAATATTCTTTATCAGCATGAAAAGAACTACCGAAATAACAACTACCATGACGATCATGAGACCATAAGCTATGATCTGGAATCTGTTAAGACCAGCTAAAACGTCATTTTTAGACACTGAACAGATAAGCGTCCAGTCTGTTCCCGGAATCATACTGGCCCGAACATAATAGGTCTGCCCGTTTTCAGACTTAAGTTCAGTCACCTCAGTAGAACCTGTCTGTGCAAACTTATATGCATTCTGAAGGAACAGCGCCTCGGGGTGTTCACTAACGGAGGTACCGTTAAAGCTCTCATCAAAATATGAAAGTATTGTGTCATGATAAAGGAGCATCGCGCCACCGGTTTTGACAGGCTTGATCGAACTGATCTCCTTAACAATCCCGTCTAGAGTATAATCAGCTGCGCCTACACCGGTTCTGGCATCTGCGAACTTAATAGTTCTTGAAAAAGAAACAACTGTACTTCCGGTATCTGAATCCACATAGGGTTCACCCGGCTGGAACGTAGCATGCTCAAGTCCCTCTTTATACCAGCTTCTCTCTGAGGGAACATAATCAGGATCAGGAACCCATCCAGACGGATCAATCCAGTCACCTGTAGATGTAGCAGCATACATACCGTTAGGCATATACTCATTTTTGGTCATGGTAGGCGCAAGGAAACTTGCCATTGCATTGTCATTAGGAAATGACACAGCACCAAGAGCTTCTGCGGAAGCATCAAGGTACTCAACTATATTAGTGATCTCTCTTCCGATCTTTTCGGTATAGTATTCGGATTCTTTCTCAAGGTTGTTCTCAGCAAGCTCTATTATAATGCTCCTGGCCTGAGTAGCGACAATAAGCATGATAACGACGATCGAAACAGCAATCATCGGGATTACTATTTTAAGTAGTCTTCCACTAACGCTCTTTCTGGTCTTCTTAGAACTCTTACCCATGATACACACCATCCTTTGCATATAATTTAGTTCCTGTACCCAATAGGGCGCAGTTACAGCCTCTCAACATACATTATAATGCATCGCAAAAATTTTTGTTCGTTTTTACAATAATTTAATAAACACTAGAGCGATAATAATTTAGGCAAAAAAATCCCCCGCAGGTTATCTGCGAGGGATCATACCGTCAAATATTTAATTACCCATCGACGCAATAAGTGCATCAATCTCCGCCTGAGACAGCATCTTGCCGGGATCTGCCGCTGCAGGTGCTGAAGGAGCGGCCGTAGGAACAGAAGCCGGGCTAAAACCGCCACCGCCACCTGCCTGTGAAGACTTTCCCATTATGCTGGCAAGTAGTGCCTGCTGTTCAGGGCTTAATCCGTTTGCATCCATGTGCTCTGATTCCTTTCAAATTTTTCCTAATAGCATTGTACTGATACAACCTTATATCGTCAAATAACATTTTTATAAACAGTCTATTAATACTCTAGTTCTTTTCCCTGATAAGCCCGCTCTCAAAGGCTTTTAAAAGATCTTTAAGATCATCGATCTGCTTCTGAAGCCCTCTTCCGATATCCGTATCCCGTACAAGTATCCTCTTTTTGGTCTTCTCGGTGATCTGGATGGCAGGTGTGTTTTCTTTTTCCTTAACAAAGGGCTTGTGCTGGGCAAGAGCCAGATGGTGGGAGTTGTAGATGAGCGTATAGCCGGCGATTCCCGTCTGCTCATGGTAGGCCTTAGAGATTCCGCCGTCTATGATATAGAGCTTACCGTTTGCTTTTACAGGGCTCTCTCCCTTCGCAGTCTTAACGGGAACATGTCCATTTATGATGTGAGCCCAGTCAGGATCAAGGCCAAACTCCTTTAAGATCTTGTCAGCGTAGGGCTCCATGCTTGAGAACTTGTAATAAGGATTGAAGTTCTCTTTTGTGAGCTCTTTTTCCTGCTTAAGGAACATGCGCTCAAAGGTGGTTATCTTGTCTTTACCAAAGAGCGGCGAGTAGGGTCCGCACCACAGATACCACATGAGGTCCACTGCGTCCTGCTTTTTTTCGGGGTCATCCCTTCCGTCAAGGAAAAAGGCATCGTGGGCCTTCTTGTTGATATAGTCCATAAGCTCTTTTCCCATAAAGCTTCCGTCGGAGGTGGTCATAGGTACAAAGTTGCCGCTCTCATCCATGGGAATGCAGCCGTGATAAAGAAGGTTCTCGTTGACAATCCTGTACATTCCGCCGTGGGAGTACAAAAACTGAACGTGTTTCCTGAGAAGCTGTGAATGCATGAAGGAAAATCTCAAGGTGCGTACGAGCTCCTCTTCGGCTTCCGTGAGCTTGTAGGGGTCAGCCGGGTCGATGGTCGGGAAGTTAGTATCGTTCAGTTTATAGGTCTTTTCCCCGATGGTGACTTCGCCCGTTTTGTAATCTATCTTATCCAGGAGAAGCCTGGACTTTAGGCCGTACTCGGGGTGCTTTTTGATGAGCTGTCCTTCGAGTTTTAACTGGATGATGCTGATGGCCTTGCACATTTTGGCTGCAAGCTTCGGGTTTACGGCGTCGTACTTGTTCTCGTCAAGGATGTGGGTCTTAAAGCACTCGCAGGGGTCGTCTCCGTAGACCTCAGCCGCGAACATGGACAGCGGACGAAGATTGATTCCATAGCCGTCCTCCAATGCATCAAAGGTGTTGTAGCTGGTGCCGATGCGAAGGACGTTGGCTATGCAGGCCGTATTGCCACAGGCAGCTCCCATCCAGTCAATATCGTGGTTGCCCCACTGTATGTCCACGTCGTGGAAGTTCATGATCTCTTCCATTACCAGGTCAGGTCTTGCGCCTCTGTCAAAGATATCACCGATGATGTGAAGGGAGTCGATGGTGAGGTTCTGGATCAGTTCACAGAGAGCGATTATGAATTCATCAGCAAAATCAATCTCAATGATGCCGTTTATGATCTCGCTGTAATAGAGCTTCTTGTTGAAGTCGTTCATATCAAGATGGAGCAGCTCGTCAATGGCATATGCATAGTCAGCAGGCATCTTCTTGCGGACCTTGGACCTTGTGTACTTGGAACTCACCACACGGCAGATAGAGATAAGCCTGTTTATGGTTATCTTCTGGTGCTCCTGGAGCTCTTTTTGCGAGTAGCTCTCGTCATGTCTTATTTCATCAATTACTTCTCTGGGATAATAGATCAGATTGGCCAGCTGAAGCTGCTCAGCCTCCGTCATCTGGTTGCCGAAGGTCTCTTCAATCTTGGCTCTTATGATACCGGAGGAGCTTCGAAGCAGGTGTGAAAAAGCCTCATACTCTCCGTGTATGTCGGAAAAGAAATACTCAGTTCCCTTGGGAAGCGCACAGATAGCACGGAGATTGATTATCTCCGCTGCGGCCTTCCTGGAATTAGGAAACTCCTTACTTAGTAGACGCAGATACTCGATATTTTTCATAATATCCCCCGTTGACGAATAAACAGAAATTTATGATATACGAATTGCTTCATGACTATAACATAAATTATCTCTACGAAAACGTTTACCGGTCTTTGAGTCTGGTCAAGTTTTCTCGTTATCTTTTTGTCGGGCGTGGGTTTTATGGGCACGCATTTCAGGTCTGTATTGGTCAGGCTGGAATTTCAGGCTTTCCTTCCGGTCTTGCAGATGTCCTTAAGACAGCACTCTGCGCAGTTGGGACGACGGGCAATGCACACTGCTCTTCCATGATCCACAAAGCGGTGGCACAGACCGTTCCCCTCTTCCGGCGGGACTATCTTCCACAGCTCTTTTTCCACTTTGGCAGGTTCCCTCACGTCATCAACAAGGCCGATCAGGTTGCAGAGCCTGATGCAGTGAGTATCCGTGACGATCGCCGGCTTGCCATAGACATCGCCGAGCACCAGGTTGGCACTCTTTCTGCCTACTCCCGGGAGCTTCAATAGCTCTTCCATTGTGTCCGGAACCTTGTCGTTATAGGTTTCGTGCAGCATTTTCATGCATGCGGAAATATCCCTTGCCTTGGAATTGCCAAGGCCACAGGGCCTTACGATTTCTTCAATCACCTCCACCGGCGCCTTCGCCAGAGCTTCAACGCTCGGGAACTTCTCATACAGGAGCGGAGTTATCATATCCACTCTCTTGTCCGTGCACTGCGCTGCCAGCCTTACACTCACCAGCAGCTGCCACGCCTTATCATACGCCAGTGTGCAGTTCGAATCCGGATATTCCTTTTTTAACCTCTCGATCACCTCAAGAGCAAGCTTCTTCTTAGTCATAGCTTAATGATAATGAACCCTGGGGACGGAGTCAATGGCTCATTTTTTGAGCCCTAGGGACGGAGTCAGTGGTCCTTTATAGTGTGTCGGCAGGTTTTTCCTATACATTCGCTCAAAAACATGAAATGTAGTGGATGTCTGAGCACAGAATATGCTGACTTATCCACTGCATTTACCTATTTTCACTAATTGCAGTGGATGATGGATCATAATTGATGAAGATTTTTTCCACTGCATTTGTCTCTTTGAACTAAATGCAGTGGATGATGGATCGCAACATAAACAAATGAGAATTCCCGAAATGCAGGCAATTACCAGTTCCGAAGAAGGCGTCATAAGAACCACCCCATGACTTACCCGACAAAAAGGGAGTCAACCGGAACCGCCCCAATGTCATTAAGATAAGCATACTCCCCCGTTTCAAATTTAAAATAATTGAATACTATCTTCAAACAGAGGCGTAAAAACCTCTGTTTTTTTGCGATTTTTTTTGAAAAATCGCTTGACAAAGCACTAAAAAAATGTTG
>JAFSTR010000183.1 GCA_017445665.1 Butyrivibrio sp.
CATATCCTCATATTCAGGATGCCCAAGGTACTCAGCAACTGCCCTGTATCCGCTTCTCACATAGGCTCTCTCAGGATAAAGAGTATCATCCAGATCAAAAATCACTGCACTTATCTTACCTTTGCCCTCTTCTATGCACACGGACTGGTCAAATCTGCTGTAGATGGCGCCATCGCTTATAGTCTCAGGTTCTTTTACCTCTTCACCTGAGAGAAGCTTTAATATATACTCAGCGCTTCTTGCGCCGGCCTTCATGGAAAGAGGCGCGCCTCCGCCGTATCTGGGGTTTATCTCTATATAATAGTTAACTTTACTCTTCTCATCCTGTATGAGCTGCACGGTTATCGGTCCGCAGGGCTTGAACTTTTCGCACAGGGCCTTAGCCTCTTTGATCATGGTCTCATCCATGAAGATCCTGGTCTTTAAAACTTCTCCTGCCCTTACCTGCATACGTTCTCTTGGGATGACTGATATAGGCTTTCCGTCAAAATCGCAGAAGATGTCAATAGTGTACTCTTTTCCGGAAATGAAAGGCTGAACAATATAGTCCTCAACCTGCTGGGAGTACATTATGAGTTCTTCCTCGTTCTCGACCTTGTATGCATTGATGGAACTGCTGCCGTCCTTGGGCTTTATAAACGCAGGAAAGCCGCCCTCATACCTCTTTACATCATTGACAGGCATGGGCGCAGCCAGACCACAGTCCACAAAAAACTGTGACGTATTGTTTTTATCTCTGCAGATAAGCACCTTATCGGGGTCACTTATCATGACCTTCGTGCCAATCTGTTCAAATTTCTCTTTATTTCTTGATAAAACCAGAAGATCCGTGTCAATTGTAGGGATCAAAAGATCTATCTTGTCTTTCTTACAGATATCCAGAAGGTTATCGATATAGCCGGGATCCTTCATGGCTACTACTTTCCTGGTGAAATCGCAGTAGCAAAGAGCCGGTGCTGTTCCGGCCATATCTGCACCATATATCTTCAGACTCTTGTTAAGATGAAGTGCAGCATTCCTAAAAGCCTGCAACAGCTCTATTCTCCTGCCCACACCTGTGAAAAGAAGTCTTAACTCACTCATGCTTTCTTTGATCTCCCCTTTAAGAAACAATTCTCGTATATTCATATGATCCGCAATTCTTGCAGAGTCCAGGCATTTATTTAGCCTTACTCATCCCTGCTTCCCATGAATTCCTCCATGGTAGCACTTGTTTCGGAGCTGATGCCTTTTTTCCCAAGCACAACTCCGACAGTGTCGAGTATTATCTTCAAATCGCCAAGAAATGTAATACTATCAACATATTTCACATCCCAGTCAAACTTCTCTTCCCAGGATATCGCATTCCTGCCATGAACCTGCGCAAGCCCGGTAAATCCCGGCCTTACTTCATGTCTCCTGGCCTGATGAGCATTGTACCTCTCAAGGTATCTGACAAGAAGGGGCCTTGGGCCTACAATCGCCATATCGCCTTTTATGATGTTTATAAGCTCCGGAAGTTCATCAAGGCTTGTGCTGCGAAGCTTTTTACCAAAAGGAGTCAGCCTTACTTCATCCGGCAACAGCTCACCGTTTGCATCCCTTTCACCAGTCATCGACCTGAATTTGTAAAGCTTAAACACCTTGCCGTCTCTGCCTGGCCTGTCCTGGGTAAAAAGGACAGGACTTCCAAGCTTTGTCCTTACCAGAATAAAGGTTACAAGCAAAATCGGGCTTAGTACGATAAGGGCAAAAAGAGCCAGGATAAAATCCAATGGACGTTTTATAAACTTTTCGTAGGGGCCATGTGGTATATGTTGCTTCATTGTATAAACCTCAGTTGCTCTGCTCTTAGGATTCTCACTAAGCTCGGAAGCAATTTCTGATTATCTCGATTACGCCATCCTGCTGCTCTTTTGTCATCTTGTTGTCACTTGGAAGACAGAGTCCTCTCTCAAAGATGTCTGCTCCAACATCCATAACAGCGCCTTCATCGATATAGGCATTGCTTCTTGCTCTTCCTGATCCATTTACAGTAATGAATGGATTCATCCTGTATATAGGCTGCATATGCATTGGCTTCCAGATAGGGCGTCCCTCTGCGTTGTACTTTACAAGCTCTTCAAGGATCTGTGTCGGACAGCTCTTTCCCTTCTCAGGTACATACAGAGCCTTCTGCTCACCTCTTACCTGCCTGCACATAGCATCTTTATCTATGATCATGCAGGATAGCCAGTAATTTGGCTCACTGTTTGTTA
>JAFSTR010000184.1 GCA_017445665.1 Butyrivibrio sp.
GTTCGATTCTCGTCGGAGTCATTTCATCGAAAATACCTTATTTGGTGACATAGCCAAGCGGTAAGGCACAGGTCTGCAACACCTCGAGCGGCGGTTCAAATCCGCCTGTCACCTCTAAAACCTATGAACATTCGTTGTTCATAGGTTTTTTTGTGCTATAATTTATTCATCTAGTCTTAATTGGAGGTACGGTATGGCAGAAGAAACAATGAATGATTTTATGGATGAGATTGATAAGTCTCTTGCCAAGGGCAAGGATGGCGATGGTTTCATCTGGGACAAGCTTCATGAGCTTCTTGATTCCGGTGAGTATGTGGATGTAGAGGTTACAGAGGCTGTTAAGGGAGGCGTAGTTGCTTTCCTTGAAGAGAAGAGGGGATTTATTCCTGCATCCAAGCTTTCTCTTTCATATGTTGACGAAGAGAAGCTTCCTGAGTTTGTAGGCAAGACTCTCAAAGTCAAGGTAATTACTGTAGATGAGGAAGAGGACAAGCTTGTTTTATCAGCTAAGGATTATCTTAAGGAAGAAGCTGATAAAAAGAAAGCTGAGGCAATTGCCAAGGTTCAGGTAGGACTTGTCACTGAGGGTGTTGTAGAGAGCCTTCAGAATTACGGAGCTTTTGTTAAGCTTGAGAATGGTACGACAGGTCTTTTACACATATCTCAGATCTGCAATCAGAGAATTGCACATCCTTCAGCTGTTCTTAAGGTTGGACAGACAGTCAAGGTCAAGGTTACTGCTATTAAGGATGGTAAACTTAGCCTTAGCATGAAAGCACTTGAAGAAATCGGTGCAGAGGAAGTTACTGAGGAGAAAATCGAGTTTGAGAGCGAGGGAGAGGCTACAACATCTCTTGCCGATCTTCTTAAGAAAGCAGGTTTTTAACAGCCAAAAGGAGGCATTGTATGGAGGAAATCAAAAAGCTAAAAGAACTTATTGATGAGTCTGATAATATTGTGTTCTTTGGTGGAGCAGGCGTTTCTACAGAAAGCGGAATTCCTGACTTTAGAAGTAAAGACGGCCTGTATAACCAACATGACGTAAGATTTGATATGTATCAGCCTGAATATCTGCTCAGTCACTCCTGCCTTGTATATGAACCCAAGGTATACTATGAGTTCCACAGACAGAAGATGGATACGAGGAATATTCAGCCCAACAATGCCCATAAATATCTTGCAGCTTTAGAGAAGACCGGTAAGCTGAAAGCTATCGTTACTCAGAATATCGATGGACTTCATCAGAAGGCCGGAAGTAAGGTGGTTTACGAAATCCATGGAAGTGCTCTCAGAAACTATTGCATGAGCTGTGGAAAAGAGTATCCGGCTGACTATATTTTTGAATCCACGGAGCCGATTCCCAAGTGCTCCTGTGGAGGCACAATAAGACCTGATATAACCCTTTATGAAGAGGGACTTCCTGATGATCAGGTCGACGGCGCAATTAGTTCAATAGCTAGAGCTGATATGCTGATAATCGGTGGCACATCACTTACAGTATATCCGGCTGCTTCATTCATTAATTATTTCAGGGGGAAAACCGTTGTAGTAATTAATCAGAGTGAAATACAGATAAGCGGAGCTCAGAACACCCTTATAATCAGGGAGAGGATCGGAAAGGTCTTCACTGAGCTTGCAGCTCTCCAGGGGATTGAATTATAAAAAAGGACTTGCATAGTTCTCAGATTTATGATAACATATCATCCTGTGATAAATTCCTTGTCACTTGACTGATACAAGTGGCCAGAGACCAAAAGGAGGTAACAAATAGCATGAACAAATACGAATTAGCCGTTGTTGTTAGTGCAAAGATCGAAGACGACGCAA
>JAFSTR010000185.1 GCA_017445665.1 Butyrivibrio sp.
CTGAAATATCAACGTAGGGCAGATCTATTGCAAATATATCCGGTTCGGGCTCCTGGGCGGGAATCTCTTTGGTATCTGAATCGGGACTCCAGAAAGAGCAGGTAAGTCCGTTGTCGCAGCGGGACACCAAAGTTTCTTTTCCCTTATCAAGTGTGCGGAGCGCATCCATGAACATATTGGAGATCATTACGCTGCCGTATTCGTTGGTGTGGGTAACATCCCCGGGCATGAAGAAATTTTTTGCGGAATCTCCAAACTCAAGCCACTTCTTAAATGTCATCCCGTGAAGATCTATAAAGGGCACATCAAGCTCTTTTGCCACAGACTCTGTAGCCTTGGCGTGGTCAGTTAAAAGAGAGTAGTGCCTGTCCATGTTAAGGGCCACAGCCTCCTCCTCTGTGAGAGTGAGGGGAATGCGGCTGATGGGAGAGCACAGGATGGCTTCCGCGCCGGCATCCCGGGCTTCTCTTACGTAGCGGCGCAGATTATCTGCATATCCTCCGAAAGCGGCAAGATTCCTACGCTTCTGGTCATTGTGCCCAAATTGCATGATGACGCAATCCCCGGGCTTTATCATCTCGCGCATTATGTCGTAGTGGCCGTCATCCCTGAAACAGTTCGAAGTCAGCCCCGAGTGGGACAGGTTGCAGACTGCTGCGCCTGTGATGTACCTGGGCAGCGTCTGTGCCCATCCGGAGAAGCTTCCGAAGGGATAGTAAGGGATACCGGTGTTCTGATCGGTCACGGTGGAGTCTCCGCAAACCCAGATAACAGGGACTTTTTCATCGGTGACCGTTATATCGATCGAGAGGTTGTCAGGCTCTATGCCGCTTCCGGTGTAGCTGACGAAGATATCCTTGTCATTGCACCTCTTTGATGAGAGTGCAGGGATAAAGGGCGTAACGGCGGTGTGATAGCTCTTTTCCCAGGTGGTTCCCGCAGCTATATCTATGTCTCTGGCTATCATGGCTCTTCTTGAGGAAAAGAGTGTCAGGTGACCGATACCTTCTTCGTGAGCGGTGATCTTAACTTCAACCCTGTAGGTGCCAAAGGAAGGAACGCTGATCTTGACGATCCGGACCTTACGGCCTTCGTCCGAAACTTCCTCGTAGAAGTGTCTTGTGTTCCAGCCGCCGCTCTTTAGCGACTGTTCGTGGGCTGTTCCGGATTCGGTGACTGCCATTTCCGGGGTAAAAAAGCCATAGCCTCTCCCTTTCGAGTAGAGGCTATCGTTATAGTTGTTGTGAAGTTTGAAATGTAATGAAAACATGGTCGTTTCCTCAAATTTCTGTATCAAAGGTCGTAGATGGCTGTTGCCAGTGGTGCAATCTCTTTTACCTTAAATTCTCCGTTGTCTGTGACTATGGTTGCAGACTGCGCCTGTTCTGAATTATTTATGACTATCAGTTTATTGCTGCTCTCAAAGAATGCACATTCCACCATCGGATTGTCGGTGATGAACTTGTGATCCTGAGAAAGACCGCAAGCATACAGCAAAATGTTAAGCAGGAGCCTGTAGTTCTCAGGCGCATTTTCAAAGGTTGAAAGGTAGATTCCTTTTCCTCTTCCGAAGTCATTAACTGTAAGCAGGGGATAACCGTCTTTTGACTTGATGACTTTGGCTTGCCCGTCGGTCAGGTGAACTTTGCCTCGCAGAGGAATGTTGCTGATATTGGGAATGATACCCTCGGAGTTGTCATCAATAAATGCCCATTTACCCATGCAGGATTTGTAGTCGCTGTCTCTGTTTACACCAAGGACTCCGGACATTTTGAATCTGAAATCCTTCTCACCTGTGGAGGAGGGCTCATTGACGCCGATAAAGCATCCGCCTGCGCTTACCCACTCGGTGAGGACTTCTTCAACTACAGGATCGTTCCAGCTCTCTGCTCCGCACCAGGCGGTTCCTGCTGAGCCGGCGTTGATGATAACGTTTATGTCACTGAGATCCATGTTCTTGAGATCGTCAAAATCAATGTATGTAACATCCACAGGCAGACCTGAGAGGGTCTCGTTTATGTGGATGAGGTCGTGCATGTAGGTCTCGTGGAAGTGGCCTGAAAGAGTCCAGCTCCTGAGCTTGCCCCAGGAGTGGAGTACGGCAACCTTGATCGGGAGGACGTAAGGTTTGCCTTCTTCATGCAGTTCCTTTATCTGTCTGAACTCATCTGAGATGGTTGCGATATATTCAACAAAGTCAGGGAAATCCTGCACCAGATGCAGATATCCTCCAAGACCTATCCTGTCAATTTTGGCGCGTAATAGGGCACGGCGTGCGCTTCTCCAGTAGAGAGCAGCGTCTTTTGCCGGATCTCCGCCCTTCGAGAATGTTGGAAGTCCGCCAAGTCCCACAGGGAAAAGATACGGATGAAGCCTGATCTCATGAACAGGGACGTCTACGCCTGCGCAGAGTCGTACTTCATATCCTGAGAAGATGCACTTGATAAGCCCGTCAAAACCGAACTCCTTGAAACGCTTACCGTATGGCTCAACACCAACCCAGCTGTCATCGTAAAAGACATATGCCTTCTTGCCGAAGCTGTGAACGATGTCCACAAGCTCTTTTCCGAAGGAGACAACAAACTGATTTACAAAGTTCATGTAATCCCTCTGGGTCTTCACAGGCGGAAGGTGTGTGGGATGGAAGAGTCCGTTGTTGACGAAATCCTCCGCGGTGAGCTTGTATCCGTAGCTCTCTGCGAAGTCATCAAGCATTTTGGGGCTTACTGTGAAGTCGTAGGAACCCCAGTCGGTAAAAAGGTAGCGGTTTCTTGGATCGCTTCCCCACATCCATACGAAATTGTAGAACATTGATGTAAAGCGAACGACGGTTGTGGCAGGGTGTGATTTACACCAGTCGGTGAGCCACTCCTTGAGATATTCTCTGGTCTGGGGATAGACAGGATCGATCTGCATCAGATGCTCCTTGTCCCAGTTGTTGGTCACATGGTTGTACATGGATATCTCTTCCCAGATCCTGTAAGCAAGAAAGTTTACGGTATATTTGTGCCATGGAATGATGTTGTTTACTATTACGTTCTGAGCCTCTTTTTCGTAGGTCCAGAAATTTCTGTTGACTTCCCTTCCTGTAGTGCGGTCGAAGACCTGCCAGTACTTCATGGAATCAGCGCTGTCGTTGACTTTAAACTGCTGATCGAAGAAGTCGTCCATCAGGTGGAAGATAAGAAAGGGCTCCTCGGCAACCTTGGGCGCTGTCATCAGGAAAGTCTGCTGGAGCTTGTCCTGATTCTTTTTTGCCCAGTCGTTATGGTCCCTGATTATGCAGATAGTGGAGTAGATCCCGTATCCTGAGTTTGTGATCTCATCGGAAAGGACAGTACCATCGCTGTCCCTGATGACATCTGCTCCCCATTTTTTGGCAAGGTCAAGGGTGAGCTGCTCGTAGCCTGCTTCCCCGGGCAGGGTAAAGCCCCCTTCTGTATGCTTTAAGTTGTTGTCCATTTTTGTTAACCCCCGAATAATTAAAGTGCGCCGTCACTTCTGATCTTGTCGTAGTTTAATATGCCTGCAAAGTAGGCCAGGGCAAGACCTTGTCCCCAACCCTGTATCCAGTCTCTTGAAATGCCGCGGTATCCGTCTCTGTCTTTCATGACTGCCGTGCCTCCTGAGACATTTAAAACTTTGCCGTCAGAAGATACGTTCCTTAGGATACCTTCGGTTGACTTGTTGATATATTTGATGTGAAGCGGATTGCCTTTGTTTATCATGGCTGCAGCAATTCCGCAGCTGGCTGATATCTCTTCATAGGACTCCTCATCATCAAGGATGGTCCTGTAGAGGCCATTCTCAGTCTGCAGGAGCTTGATGCTTGCCAGCTGTTCATTCAGAGAACCCACGATGTCGAGGAACTTGGGATAGAGATAGCACTCCGGAAGAATGCGTCCAACCTCTGACATTGTGTAAGCCGCCCAGGCATTGGCTCTTCCCCAGAAAAAGCCGGACATGTGGTCCCCTGTTATGTTGTTGTATCCGTGGTAGAAAAGACCTGTCGCCGGATCCTGAAGATATTTGATGTGCCAGTAATACTGGTTTAGAGCATCGTCAATTAGTTTTTCATCTTTTAAAAGAACTCCCGCGCGGAGCAGGAAGAATGCTGCCATGAAAAGTGTGTCAGCCCAGCACTGTTCAGGAAAATCGTTGTTCACTGAAACTGTGTGCTGCAGTACATTATCACCGAACCTGAGCGCATCGTTCTCGAGATAGTCGATCTTGCGCTTTGCGATATCAAGATATTTATCATCGCCGGTGTATTCATAAAGTGACAAAAGAGCATGTCCCATAGCGCAGGTATTTACTGTGAATGAAGGAATGCCGAGCTCATCGATATACTCATCGATCCTGTCCTTAAGCGCCAGGATGTATTCCTCTTTTCCTGTGGCATTAAAAGCCTCGCAAACGCCGTAATATGCAACGCCGCCGGGCCAGTCCCAGGTCAGGTCCATTCTCATCGTGCGTTTTACTATGGCATCGATCGCTGCTTCTATTTCTTTTTTGTCATATATAAGATTGCCCATACTTTCGCCCCTTTATGGATATTTTACAAAAAGTATATTTAGATATGGTCGAAAAATCTCTCCATATACCAACAAAAACTTTGCAATTTCAACTATTTGAGGTTAGAATTTCTTTTAGGCGTATTTTTGCAAAATAAAACTGTATATTTATTAAATTAAGGAAAAGATAATGTCCAAGCCAAAGAAAACCGTAATCGAATACAGAAATTATGAGCTTCCGATCAACTTTCCGGTGCTGGTGCTGACCGGTGACAGATGGTATATCTCGGATGTTAAGTCCGGGAAGCTCCATTTCCACAACTGCCTTGAGATTGGTATATGCCACCAGGACAGCGGATTTATCGAGTTTGCTGATAAGCCAGTGCCCTTTAAGGCAGGAGATGTTACCTTTATATCCAGGAATGTGGCTCACACCTCCTACAGTACCAAGGGGGAATCGAGCCTGTGGTCATATATCTTTCTTAATCCCGATGAGCTTTTTAAGGGCGTGTTTGGGGCTGCTTCGCCCTATGGCGAGATTTATTTTGATATGACTCAGAACCTTCAGCTGATCCTTCACGGATCTGAACACAAGGAGATCTATAACCTTGTAACCCAGATCCTTGCTGAGCTTGTGAACAAAGAGATGAACTACCAGATCGCAGTCAAGGGGCTGATGTTATCTCTTTTTATGAAGCTGATGAGAGTCTATGCGGGGCAAAAGAAGGAGAACATAGCCGGGAGGGCTGCTCATGACAATGACATTGCAATCATGCCGGCGCTTGAGTATATCAGGGAGAATTACATGCAGAACTTCCCTATAGAAGATCTGGCAAACATGTGCCATCTGAGCCAGACCCACTTCAGAAGGGTATTCCACGAGATCATGCAGACAAGTCCTCTGGACTATCTGAACACCACCAGGATCCTTCAGTCCTGCATTCTCCTTCGGACCACGGAGGAGTCGATCCTGTCGATATCCGAGCAGGTGGGATTTCGGTCTGTATCAAGCTTTAACAGGCATTTCTCGGAGAAGATGGGCGCTCAGCCCGGAGAGTGGAGGCGCAAGATGGTCAAGATAGACAATGCCTCCATAATGAAGTATACAGGCTGGACACAGGCAGAGAAACTTACGGAGGCCAAGAGATAAATATACATTTGGATTGAATAACGGATGAATAAAAAGAGTCCATAGCGGCTCTTTTTTGTTTTGTGCAAATTGTATAAAATCGAAAACGATTAAGTGTAAACAATGAACATATCAACAATAAAACTCGAAAATAAATGGGTGAAAATGCAAAGCATTTTTGACTAAGTGATTAGATGGTGGAGGTAAATTACTTTAGTATTGACCATAGAAAGGGGAGAGATAAATGGGAGCAAAAAATAAAAGTAGGGGAGCAGCCGCTTCAGGATCATCCTGGAAGCATTCTCTTAAAAGAGACTGGCAATTATATCTTCTTCTGCTCATTCCACTGATTTTAGTTGTAGTATTCAGCTTTGGCGCTTATCCGGGTCTGCGAATGGCCTTCATGGATTACAAGCCGGCCAAAGGCTATGCGGGTTCTAAATGGGTTGGTCTTGATACCTTCAGAAAGGTATTCAGAGATGCGGACTTCTCAAGAGCCCTTAGAAATTCAATAGTGTTTAACTTACTTGATCTTTTCGTGGGATTTCCGATGCCGATCATCTTGGCACTGATCCTCAACGAACTCAGGTACAAGAGGTTTAAGAAAGTCTCACAGACAATTCTTTATCTTCCGCACTTCTTATCCTGGGCCATCATCGGAAGCGTTGCACTTACAATGTTCAAGCCTACAAGCGGCCTTGTGAACATCGCAATGATGAAGATGGGAATGATCACTCAGGGAATTCCTTTCCTGAATGAGAAATGGCACTGGGCTGTGACTTATCTTCTGATTGGCGTATGGCAGTCAATGGGATGGGGAACTATCCTCTATCTTGCAGCCATAACCGGTATCAGCGGAGAACAGTATGAGGCGGCCATGATCGACGGTGCAAACCGCTGGCAGAGAATGCTTCATATAACACTTCCGGGAATCAGGAGCACCATCGTAACACTGCTCATCATGAACCTTGGACGTGTAATGGGAAGTAACCTTGAGAGACTTACATCCCTTGGAAATACACAGGTAAAAGAGTTCCAGTATCAGCTGGCTGTGTACATCTTCAATAAAGGTATTGGAAATAACAAGTTCAGTATGGCTACCGCCGTCGGCCTTTTCCAATCAGTAATAGGTGTTGCACTGGTTCTTTTATCAGACAGAATAGCCAAGAAGCTTGGCGAAGACGGACTACTATAGGAGGAACTTTATCGTGGCTAAGAACAAAGAAATAAATGCGGCAGAAGAGAGTTTCTCCGCCGGCGGAGCGCATGCTGTAAATAAATTCAGAATAAGCGACGCCATAATGATGCTTGTCATCATCCTGCTCTGTGCAACCTGTGTACTGCCATTTTTGCACGTGGCAGCCAAGTCAATCTCAGGTAACACAGCAGTAATGAGTCAGTCAGTATACTTCCTGCCTAAGGATATCTCCTTTGATGCTTTCAAGCAGGTATTTGCAGACAGTTCAATGACTTACTCAATGGTATTTTCGGTAATAATCACTTTGGTGTTCACTCTTCTTGGAATGATCGTATGCACCTGTGCCGCATATCCGCTTTCCAAGAAGAGGCTCAAAGGCAGAGGAGTTCTGGCATTCATCCTCATGGTGCCAATGTACTTCTCCGCAGGTATCATCCCTCAGTACATCCTTTACTACCAGCTCGGCATTCTGGATACTGCATGGGTACTGATACTTCCGCTTATCTATTCACCATACAACATGCTGATCATGAAGAACTTCTTCCAGAGTACAATTCCTGACAGCCTGGAGGAATCAGCATTTTTGGATGGCGCAACAAACTTCCAGATCCTTTTGAAGATCGTGCTTCCTCTTTCCAAGCCAATCCTGGCTACGCTGTCACTGTTCTATGCAGTAGGAAGATGGAATGCATACGCAGATAACATGTACTACACAAGATCTTCAGAGCTCAAGATGATCCAGTACAAACTTTATCAGCTGGTTGCATCTGCCACAGAGGCTCAGAATGCATCACTGGCAGATACCGGCGGAATCACTCAGGCAACACCTGAAGTTCTGCAGGCAGCCTGCATCATGTTCGTAACTGTACCGATTATCATAATATATCCGTTCCTGCAGAAGTATTTCGTTCAGGGAACAATGATCGGAGCGGTTAAGGGCTGAGAGGACTTGACGAGGTATTTTCGAGTCTAGTCCGAACGTGTTCTGGCGAGGCAGCTCTGCTGCCGAGAGCAGAACTTCCTTGTGAATACAAGCCAGTGCTGCCGAGAGCAGAACTTCCTTGTGAATTAAAAAGTAAAGCAATTAAAACATTAAATATATTTAAGGAGGATTACTATGAAGAAGAAAGTATTATCAGCCATACTTGCAGCTAGTATGGTAATGGGGCTTGCAGCCTGTGGTAACAACGGACCTGTTCCTACAGCGTCTGATGATGCGCAGTCTGCACAGACAGAGGCAACTGCAGAGGCACCTGCAGCTGATGCAACTGCAGCAGAGACTACAGAGGCAGCAGATGTGGTTCCGGGAATTGACGGATTCGAGCCATTCGCTGATCAGGTTACTCTGAGAGTAGCTGTTTACGACAGAGGAGATAACGGAAACGGATGCTCTGATGTAGAGAACAACTATTGGACAAACTGGGTTCAGGAGAACTTCGGTGACAAGTACAACATCAAGGTAGAGTATGTTGGAATCACACGTTCAGACGTTATGACTGACTATGCTATGCTTGCATCAACAAACACACTTCCTACTCTTTGCATGGAGTACGACTATGACAAGCTTGCTACATGGGCATCAGACGGATACCTTC
>JAFSTR010000186.1 GCA_017445665.1 Butyrivibrio sp.
GAATACCCTATTTACGGGGTTCAGTTCCATCCGGAATCCATCATGACCCCTGATGGTAAGGCCATGCTGAAAAATTTTTTAAAAAGTTGTTGACAGGCTTTAAACATCCGAGTAAAATTCATGAATAAGTAAAGTGTATACACGAATACAAAAAAGCAAACGATGCAATGGCGCATCAAACTACGAGAGTAGTGTGCCAGTGCGTCGTTTTTTTTGTGCTATAAGGCGCAAAAAGGAGGAGAAACGTATGAGTGGTGAAATCTTAGATGCTATTAACGGCAGTGTTTTTGGCGTTTGGTTTTTGATAGGCGCAGCTTTAGTTTTCTGGATGCAGGCGGGATTCGCAATGTGCGAGGCAGGCTTCACCAGAGCAAAAAATACAGGAAACATCATTATGAAGAATCTGATGGATTTCTGTATAGGAACTGTAGTATTTATTCTCATCGGTTTTGGCCTGCTTCTTGGAGAAGATCTGGCAGGCATTATCGGAAAACCCGGATTTGACATCTTTACCAACTACGCTGGATTCGACTGGTCCAACTTCGTGTTCAACCTGGTGTTCTGTGCTACAACAGCGACAATCGTTTCAGGATCAATGGCTGAGAGAACAAAATTCTTATCCTATTGTGTGTACTCGGCAGTTATCTCAGCAATCATTTATCCTATCGAAGCTCACTGGACATGGGGCGGCGGATTTCTTGCACAGATGGGCTTCCACGATTTTGCAGGATCAAACTGTATCCACATGGTTGGCGGTATCGCAGCTCTCGTTGGTGCAGCAATCCTTGGTCCCCGTATCGGTAAGTTCGAAAGAGATGCTTCCGGAAAAGTCACAAAAGTAAATGCTTTTCCCGGACACAATCTTGTAGCTGCTTCTCTTGGTGTATTTATTCTGTGGCTTGGCTGGTACGGATTTAACGGAGCGGCTTGTACAACAGTTGAGCAGCTCGGAAGTGTATTTGTAACAACAACAATTGCTCCGGCGCTTGCAACAGTAACCTGTATGGTATTTACCTGGGTTAAATACGGTAAGCCCGATGTTTCAATGTGTCTCAACGCTTCCCTGGCAGGTCTTGTAGCTATCACAGCACCATGTGATGTAACAGACGCATTCGGCGCAATCGTGATCGGTATCGTAGCAGGTCTCCTTGTTTGTTTCGGTGTTTGGTTCCTTGATTACAAGCTTCATGTTGATGATCCTGTAGGTGCTGTTTCGGTACATTGCCTCAATGGTATCTGGGGTACTCTTGCAGTAGGTCTTTTTGCTACAAACTCAGCTCCCGGCTATTCAATTGCTGATGCAGCCGGAAATGAGATGGTTGGCCTGTTCTACGGCGGCGGACTTAAGCTTCTCGGGATTCAGTTCATAGGAATGTTCTCAACAGCAGCATGGACAGTAATTACTATTACGATCACATTCTTCTTAATTAAAGCTATCATAGGACTTCGTGTTACAGAGGAAGAAGAGATTCTCGGACTTGATTCAACAGAGCACGGTCTTGCATCTGCTTACTCAGGATTTGCGATCATGGATGTTTCAAATACTCTGAACATGAGCGTTAACGAGAATACAGATCTTGGCGTGAGCGAGTATGACAGTGCTTCACAGGTACAGAAGGACGTAGCTGTCAAGGTGGTTACAGCACCTGTTCCAAATACTTCCGGAATTCACAAGGTTGTTATCATCGCTAAGCTTTCACGCTACGACAAACTCCGTAAGGCCATGAATGCACTTGGTGTAACAGGAATGACAGTCACTCAGGTAATGGGATGCGGCGTTCAGAAGGGATCCGGCGAGATGTACCGTGGAGTTGAGATGGATGCAACACTGCTTCCTAAGATCAAGCTGGAAGTCGTAGTCAGCAAAATCCCTGTTGAAGACGTTATTGAAGCGGCTAAGAGAGCCCTTTACACAGGACATATCGGAGACGGAAAGATCTTCGTTTACAGTCTCGACAACGTAGTTAAGATCCGCACCGGCGAAGAAGGTGCAGCAGCACTGGCAGACGTGGAATGATATAGGGATTCAAAGTCATAAGTTGTAGTGCTTGCACGATACAACTTATGACCTTGAAGTAAATAAAGATATAAATCAGGAGGAACCAAGTATGTGCGCAATACTGACATACGCAAGAGCAGATGTATCTAAGGTTTTTTTTGAAGAGATCCTGGAAAAGACAACTTCCAGAGGCCCGGATATGACAAGGACCCTTAAGGTGGAGAAAGGCTATATGGGATTTAACAGACTCTCAATCATGGGACTTACAGAGAGCGGAATGCAGCCTTTTACCCTGAATGGCAACGCAGTGGTTTGTAACGGTGAGTTGTATGGGTTTACGGAGCTTAAGAACTACCTGATCTCTTTGGGATACAGCTTCAGGAGCGAGAGTGATTGCGAGATACTTCTTCCTCTTTATGAGAGGCTGGGAACTAAGATGTTCAGCCTTCTGGATGCTGAGTTTGCCTGTGTCATCTATGACAGAAAAAAGAATGATTTTGTGGCTGCAAGGGATCCGATAGGAATAAGGCCTCTTTACTACGGCTACGATGATGAAGGATACATCCTCTTTGCTTCAGAGCCCAAGAATCTTACAGGAGTCTGCAAGAGCATTAAGCCCTTCCCTCCGGGACATTATTACGAAGACGGATGTTTCATCTGTTACAGGGATATGACTGAGGTAAAAGAGCTAAGGACAGATGATCTTCAGATCATCACCGAAAATATCCATGACAAGCTGATCCGCGGTATCAAAAAGAGGC
This sequence comes from Butyrivibrio sp., assembly GCA_017445665.1. Classification (GTDB taxonomy): domain Bacteria; phylum Bacillota; class Clostridia; order Lachnospirales; family Lachnospiraceae; genus Butyrivibrio. The sequence continues at coordinate 2,761 of JAFSTR010000186.1, forward strand.
TCAGCGCAGATGCACCGGTTGGGTTTCTGTTATCGGGAGGGCTTGATTCCTCCCTGGTATGCGGAGTTGCAGCAAGCCTTTCAGATAAACCAATCGAGACTTTTGCAATCGGGATGGATATAGATGCCATTGATCTTAAGTACGCAAGAGAGGTTGCGGAATACATCCACAGTAATCACCACGAGGTGATCATTACAAAAGAGGATGTTATAAACGCTGTTGAGCCTGTGATCCATGCTCTTGGAACTTACGACATCACCACAGTCAGAGCGTCCATCGGAATGTATCTTCTGTGCAAGTGGATCCATGAAAACACTGATATCAAGGTAATCCTTACAGGTGAGATCTCAGATGAGCTCTTTGGCTACAAGTACACGGACTTTGCACCGAGCGCCGAGGCTTTTCAGGAAGAGGCAAAAAAGCGTGTCAGAGAGCTTCACATGTACGACGTGCTAAGGGCAGACAGATGCATCAGCGTCAACTCTTTAGAAGCAAGAGTTCCTTTCGGGGATCTGGACTTCGTAGATTACGTAATGAGCATTGATCCTGAGAAGAAGCTAAATACTTATGGGATTGGAAAATTTCTTTTGCGAAAAGCATTTGAAAAAGATGAATTCATTCCACGGTCGATCCTGATGAGAGAAAAAGCTGCATTCTCTGACGCAGTGGGACATTCCCTCAGGGATGATCTCATGGAATATGCAGATAATACCTATACTTACGCAGAGTATGAGACCAAGAGAAAGGCTTATACACATGCGACACCATTTACAAAAGAATCTCTTTTATACAGAGAGATATTCGAGAAATACTACGAAGGCCAGTCCCACATGGTCGTAGATTTCTGGATGCCAAACAAATCCTGGAAGGGATGCAATGTAAATGATCCTTCCGCAAGAGTGCTTTCGAATTATGGAGCCAGCGGAGAGTAAAGCAATAGAAAACGTAGATTACGGAGGAAAAGAAAATGGTAGAAGCGGGAAAACTTACAGAGGAATTTGGTTGTCTGGTTTTTGGCGATCGTGTTATGAAGCAGCGCCTTCCAAAGGACATTTACAAGGCGGTACACAAGACCATTGAACAGGGAACACATCTTGAACTGGATGTGGCAAATACAGTAGCAGCTGTTATGAAAGAATGGGCTGTTGAGAACGGTGCAACGCACTTTACGCACTGGTTCCAGCCTATGACAGGTCTTACAGCAGAAAAGCACGACAGTTTCATTTCACCAACAGATGATGGCTCGGTCATCATGGAGTTTTCGGGAAAAGAGCTTGTAAAGGGCGAACCTGATGCATCGAGCTTCCCGTCAGGAGGTCTTCGTGCAACCTTTGAGGCAAGAGGTTATACAGCCTGGGATCCTTCATCACCTGCATTTATAAAGGATGGATCTCTCTATATTCCGACAGCCTTCTGTTCATACGGTGGAGAAGCCCTTGATAAAAAGACACCTCTGCTCCGTTCAATGGAGGCTCTTTCAAGGGAAGCGGTCAAGATGCTCCACCTCCTTGGATATGAGGATGTTAAGAGAGTAAATACAACAATCGGTTCAGAGCAGGAGTATTTCCTGATCGACAAGGACTATTACAAGAAGAGAAAAGACCTTCTGTTTACCGGAAGAACACTTATAGGAGCACCGGCTACAAAGGGTCAGGAGATGGAGGATCATTACTTTGGCGTGATCAAGCCCAAGGTATCTGCTTACATGCATGACCTGGATGAGGAGCTCTGGAAGCTTGGAATTCCTGCAAAGACCAAGCACAACGAGGTTGCTCCTTCACAGCATGAGCTGGCGCCTGTATTTGAGACAGCAAACATCGCTGTAGATCACAACCAGCTCACAATGGAGGTTATGAAGAAGGTCGCTGACAAGCACAACTACGCATGCCTCCTTCATGAAAAGCCATTTGAGGGAATCAACGGATCCGGAAAACATAACAACTGGTCTGTTTGCACAGATACAGGAATGAACCTTCTTGATCCCGGCAAAAAGCCCGGTGAGAACATTCCTTTCCTTGTATTCCTCATGGCAGTAATTGCAGCCGTTGATGAGTATGCACCGGTTCTGAGACTCTCCGTTGCATCGGCAGGAAACGACCACAGACTTGGAGGAAACGAGGCACCGCCGGCAATCATCTCTATTTTCGTTGGTGATGAGCTTGCAGGAGTACTCAAGAGCGTTGAGGAAGGCACAGCTTATGAGAGCCAGGGCAAGGTTCAGATGGCCATGGGAGCTACTGTTCTTCCGCACTTTACCAAGGATAACACAGACAGAAACAGAACATCACCCTTTGCTTTCACCGGTAACAAGTTTGAGTTCAGAATGCCGGGTTCAGCAGTTTCAGTAGCTAACGCAAACATCGTCCTCAACACAGCTGTTGCGGAAGAGATTGCCAGGATCTATGCAAAGCTTGAAGGCACAACAGGAGATGCCCTTAAAGAGAAGGTAATGGAGGTACTTAAGGAAGTACTTTCAGCTCATAAGAAAGTTCTTTTCAACGGAAACGGATACACAGAGGAATGGGTTGCAGAGGCTGAAAGGAGAGGTCTTCCGAACCTCAAGTCACTTCCTGATGCAATGCCATACTGGATCTCAGATGAGTCAATTGAGCTCTTCACAAAGCACGGTATCTTCACCAGGGAAGAGATCCACTCAAGATATGACATCCTGCTTGAGAACTACTCAAAGTCAATCCACATTGAGTCTCTGACCATGCAGGAGATGGTGAGAAAAGATCTTACAGAGGGAATCATCGCTTATGAGAAGGATCTTACAAAAGAGGTGATCCAGAAAAAGAGCGTTCTTGAAGGCACAGCCTGTGAGCTGGAGTGCGGACTTCTTAAGACTTTGGATGATGCATCCACAGGAATCAGCGGGGCACTTAAAAAGCTTTATGAAGACACCAGGAAGGCAGAGGGCATGGAAGATCTTCTCGGACAGGCAAGCTTCTATCAGGAGACCATCCTTAAGGATATGGATGAGCTTAGAAAATATGCTGATGAAGCAGAGGCAGTAATACCTGATGAATACCTGAGTTACCCTACATACGGCCAGATGCTCTTTTCACTTAGATAAAAGATACTTTAGATGACGATAGAGGTATAAAAGCAATGGAAAACTGGATGAATGAACATGATGCATGCGGAATAGGAGCAGTTATAAATATAGACGGAAAGCCCGATAACAAGGTGCTTGACGATGCCCTATCCATAGTCGAAAAGCTCGAGCACAGAGCAGGAAAGGATGCCAGCGGAAAAGTCGGGGACGGCGTGGGAATCCTGGTACAGATCTCCCATAAGTTCTTTTCCGGAGAGGCTAAAAAGCTCGGGTTTAAGATTGGCGGCGCAGGAGATTACGGGATTGGAATGTTCTTTTTCCCGCAGGACTCAATGAAGCGCATGTTCGCAAGGCGAATGCTTGAAGTCATCGCAGAAAAAGAAGGACTTAAGGTCATCGGATGGAGGGATGTGGAAACACATCCCGAAATCCTTGGTGAGGTTGCGAGGGATTGCATGCCCCACATCAGCCAATGCTTTGTAGCAAGGCCTTCGGATATATCAAAGGGAATAGATTTCGACAGAAAGCTGTATTGCCTCAGGAGAGAGTATGAGAAATCTTCTGAGGATACTTATATTTGCTCATTTTCATCCAGGACCATCGTCTATAAGGGAATGTTTCTGGTGGGACAGCTCCGCAATTTCTATGAGGACCTGTTATCACCGGATTACCAGAGTGCAATAGCTCTGGTACACAGCAGATTTTCCACTAATACAACGCCCTCCTGGCAAAGGGCGCATCCTTATCGCATGATTGCCCACAATGGTGAGATCAACACCATAAAGGGTAACAGCGACAGGATGCTGGCCCGTGAGGAGACCATGTCTTCAGACTTATTCGGGGAGGAACTTTCCAAGGTATATCCTGTTATAGCATCCTCCGGTTCTGATTCAGCCATGCTTGATAATACCCTGGAGTTTCTGTACATGAACGGCATGGATCTCCCGCTTGCCATGATGATCACAATACCTGAGCCCTGGAAGCATAACGACTTCATGTCTCAGGACAGAAAAGATTTTTATCACTACTACGCTACAATGATGGAGCCCTGGGACGGCCCGGCGGCAGTTCTTTTCACCGACGGAGAGCTCTTTGGGGCAACTCTTGATAGAAACGGTTTAAGACCGTCAAGATACTATGTGACCAAGGATGGAAGGCTGATCCTTTCATCTGAAGTTGGCGTATTGGATATCCCTGAGGAGAACATTCTTGAGAAATCAAGACTCTCACCGGGACATATGCTGCTGGTCAATACAAAAGAAGGACGCATAATCTCCGACAAGGAGTGCAAGGACAGATATTCCCTGGCAAAGCCTTACGGCGAGTGGCTTGACAGATATCTTCTGCACCTTCACAAGCTGTCGGTTCCAAATAAAAAGATCCCTACCCATACCCAGGAGATGAGAGACAAGCTCTACAAGGTATTCGGGTATTCCTACGAGGACGTCAAACAGCAGATCATGCCGATGGCGACAAACGGCATTGAATCCACTGTTTCAATGGGTACAGACGTTCCTCTTGCCATGCTTTCAAAGCATCATCAGATGCTGTTTTGTTACTTCAAACAGCTCTTTGCCCAGGTTACAAATCCGCCGATCGACTCGCTTCGCGAGAAGGTTGTGACCGATACTACGGTATACATCGGCTCCGACGGAAATCTGCTTGGTGAAAAGAGTGATAACTGCCGTGTTCTTGAGGTCAACAATCCTATCCTTACAGGTGTAGATCTCATGAAGATCGAAGCCCTGGATCAGCCGGGTTTTCATGTAAAGAAGATATCCCTCCTTTATTACAAGAACACTCCTATGGAGAGAGCTTTGGACCAGCTGAATATCTCAGTGGACAGGGCTACTGCAGAGGGAGTGAACATAATTGTCCTATCAGACAGGGGAGTCGACGAAAACCACATGCCTATCCCTTCGCTTCTGGCTGTATCCAGTGTTGAGCAGCATCTGGTAAGGACCAAGCAGCGCACGGCAGTATCTATTATCCTTGAGTCGGGAGAACCAAGGGATGTGCATCAGATTGCTACACTTCTTGGCTTTGGTGCACGTGCGATCCAACCGTATCTTGCACATGAGTGTATCGCTGAGCTTATAGATATCGGTATCCTTGATAAGGACTATCACACAGCAATTGCTGATTATAACAAGGCTCTTCTTGGCGGAGTTGTCAAGATCGCAGCCAAGATGGGTATCTCAACCCTGCAGTCCTATCAGTCAGCCAGGATTTTTGAGGCCATAGGCCTGTCAAAAGAGTTTGTAGACAAATACTTCACCGGAACCACCAGCAGAGTGGGCGGGATCGGTATTAACGAGATCGGAGAGGATGTTGAGCTTCGTCACAACAAAGCCTTTGATCCCCTTGGTCTTTCTACTGACACAACTCTTGATTCATTCGGCTTCCACGGTCTTCGCAGCGGAAAAGAGATGGAAGACCACATGTACAATCCAAAGACCATAGTTACTCTTCAGAGAGCTGTAAGAGAAGGGGATTATGAGAGATTTAAGGAGTACACACAGCTTGTGGATGATGAAGACAGACCACATACCCTGAGAGCTCTTTTGTCATTTACTCCTTCAGGAGATAAGGTTCCCCTTGAAGAGGTCGAGCCTGAAGAGGAGATCGTAAAGCGCTTCCAGACAGGCGCCATGTCCTATGGTTCACTCTCCAAGGAGGCTCATGAGACACTTGCAACAGCCATGAACAGACTTGGCGGAAAGAGCAACACCGGAGAAGGCGGAGAGGACATCGCAAGATTCGGAACAGAGAGAAACAGCGCAGTTAAGCAGGTTGCATCGGGTAGATTCGGCGTGACCAGCAGATATCTTCAGAGTGCAAAAGAGATACAGATAAAAATGGCACAGGGTGCTAAGCCGGGCGAAGGAGGACATCTTCCGGGCAAAAAGGTATACCCATGGGTTGCAAGCACACGTTTTTCAACCCCGGGCGTAGCCCTCATTTCACCGCCTCCGCACCATGACATCTACTCAATAGAAGATCTGGCACAGCTCATCTATGACCTTAAGAATGCCAATGACAAGGCAAGGATCTCAGTAAAGCTGGTATCAGAGGCAGGTGTAGGCACCATAGCCTCAGGTGTTGCCAAGGCAGGAGCACAGGTGATCCTGATCTCGGGCTACGACGGCGGAACAGGAGCAGCGCCTTCTTCCTCAGTCCATCACGCAGGTCTTCCCTGGGAACTGGGAGTCAGTGAAGCACATCAGTCTCTTTTGCAGAACGGCCTTAGAAGCCGCGTAGTCCTTGAGACTGACGGTAAGCTTATGACCGGACGAGACGTCGCTATAGCAGCGCTTCTGGGAGCCGAGGAATTCGGATTTGCCACAGCGCCCCTTGTATGCATGGGCTGTATGATGATGCGTGTATGTTCAAAAGACACATGTCCTGTGGGCATCGCAACTCAGAATGAGGAGCTCAGAAAGAGGTTTAAAGGCAAGCCTGAGCATGTCATGAACTTCATGCTCTTTGTGGCAAGGCAGCTCCGGGAGATCATGAGCGAGCTGGGATTCAGGACAGTCGAAGAGATGGTTGGAAGAACGGACTGCCTTAAGATGAGGACCATTCCAAATGCCCGCTGCAAGGACGCTGCAGACCTCTCAAGGATCCTTGACACAAGCTATGTGGGACAGTCCAAGAATCACTTTGATCCCGCAGATGTTTATGATTTCTGTCTGGAAAAGACACTTGATCATAAGGCTCTTTTACCGGAATACGAAAAGTTCAAGAAAAAGCCTGATTCAAAGATGTGTGTGAAAGTTGATGTATCAAGCACGGACAGAAGCTTTGGAACACTTCTCGGAAGCAGGGTGACGGAGGATTTTGCAGATTCGCTTGCTGATGATTCCATCACCGTTGAGGCAAAGGGCGGCGGAGGACAATCCTTTGGCGCATTCCTTCCAAAGGGCATAACGCTGCGGCTTTCGGGAGATGCCAACGACGGCTTCGGAAAGGGATTATCGGGCGGAAAAGTTATCGTGGCACCGCCTAAGGAAGCCACCTACAAAGCTCATGAGAATATCATCATCGGTAACGTCGCACTCTACGGCGCAACAGCAGGAAAGGCCTATGTATGCGGAATTGCAGGTGAGAGATTCTGTGTAAGAAATTCAGGAGCTCTGGCGGTATCGGAAGGATGCGGAGATCACGGCCTTGAGTACATGACAGGCGGTAGAGCGGTTATCCTTGGAATGACAGGTAAGAACTTTGCAGCGGGAATGAGCGGCGGAATCGCGTATGTTCTGGATAAGGAGCACACTCTGTACCTGCGTATGAACAAGGATATGGCCAGCTTTACAGAGCTTACCGAGAAGTACGACATTGCAGAACTTCAGGCAATCCTTGAGGATTATGTAAAAGAGACAGGTTCACAGTTCGGAAAAGAGATCCTGGAAAACTTTGATAAATACATCCCTGATTTCAAAAAGATAGTACCTAACGATTATCACAAGATGCTTTCGGCAATCAGCAGATTCGAGGAACAGGGAATTGACCACGATACGGCTGTATTAGAGGCTTTCAAGGAATTGGCATAACGCACGTTATTGAGAATGGAGAGATACTAAGATGGGAAAAGAAACAGGATTTCTTGAATATAACAGGACAAATAACAGGGATGTTCCGCCAAAAGACAGGATAAAAAACTTTGAGGAGTTCCATATTCAGCTGGACTCCGAGGAGAGGCGCAAACAGGCTTCAAGATGCATGAACTGCGGAGTTCCTTTCTGCCAGTCAGCCATGAATCTTGGCGGGATGGTTACAGGATGTCCTCTGCACAACCTGATCCCCGAGTGGAATGACGAGATCTACAAAGGACATGACAAGCATGCCTTTGCAAGGCTCCACAAGACCAGCAATTTCCCGGAGTTTACCGGAAGAGTATGTCCCGCGCTCTGTGAAAAGGCCTGCATGTGCGGTCAGAACGGGGACTCTGTGACTGTCCACGACAACGAGCTCTATCTCATAGAAAATGCCTATGAAAAGGGATATATAACACCGGTCATACCTTCTATCAGAAGTGGGAAAAGGGTAGCTGTCATCGGCAGTGGACCCTCCGGACTGGCAGTTGCGGATGAGCTGGGTCACAGGGGCCACAGCGTTGAGGTTTTTGAGAGAGAGGACGAGATTGGCGGTCTTCTCATGTATGGTATTCCCAATATGAAGCTTGATAAAAGCGTTGTTCTCAGAAGGAAAGCGCTTATGGAGCAGGAAGGAGTTGTCTTCCACACAGGTGTAAATATTGGAAAAGACAAGCATTCAAAGGAGCTGCTTGAGGATTTTGATGCAGTGGTTTTGTGCTGCGGAGCCAAGAAGGCAAGACCTCTTCCGGTGGCTGATCCCGAGAAGGTAAAAGGTGTTTACAATGCTGTTGATTTCCTTACAATGAACACAAAGGCTCTTTTAAAAGCAGATGACAGGTCTGTGGCTGCATTAAAAACTCAAAAAGGGTATATCGATGCAGAGGGCAGAAATGTTATTATTGTAGGTGGTGGTGATACCGGCAATGACTGTATCGGAACCGTAATAAGGCACGGAGCTAAGAGCGTCACAGCGATCGAGATGATGCCCAAGCCGCCGGTAGAGCGTCTTGAGTCTAATCCATGGCCCGAATGGCCTAAGGTTCTTAAGACCGACTATGGACACGAAGAAGCTATCTATCTTTACGGCGAGGATCCGAGAGTATTTGAGACCACTGTCAAAGGAATAAAGACAGATAAAAAGGGCCACATCAAGCAGGTAGAAACCGTACAGGTCAAGTTTAAAGACGGAAAGCTCAGCGAAGTAGCCGGTACGGAGAAGACCCTTAAGTGCGACCTTCTGCTGATTGCAGCAGGATTCATCGGATGTGAAAATTACGTGGCCGAGGATTTTGGACTTGAACTTAGTAAGCGCGGAACTGTTGTTACGGGCAGTGAGAGCTATCGTATCGGAGATAGCAAGGTCTTTTCCGCAGGAGATATGCACAGAGGCCAGTCCCTTGTTGTTTGGGCTATTGCAGAGGGAAGAGAGTGCGCAAAAGAGGTCGATCAGTATCTCATGGGATATACAAATCTTTGATTGGAGTAAATTACAATGGTTAAAGCTAACGAAAACTACTTAAAATTACCCGGGAATTACCTTTTTTCCACAATTGGCAGGAAGGTAAGGGAGTATCAGGAGAAAAACCCGGAGGCAAAGGTTATAAGACTTGGAATCGGAGATGTGACCCAGCCTATAGCTCCGGCGATAATTGATGCGCTTCACAGTGCAGTTGATGAGATGGGAAGTGCAGAGACTTTTAAAGGATATGCTCCTGATCTGGGCTACAGTTTTCTTCGTGAAAAGATATCCGAGGTCGACTTTAAGCAGAGGGGCTGCGATATTTCTCCCGATGAGATCTTCGTTTCCGACGGTGCAAAATGCGACTGTTCAAATATTCAGGAGATCTTCAGCCTTGATAATAAGGTTGCTGTATGCGATCCGGTTTACCCTGTCTATGTGGATTCCAACGTTATGGCAGGAAGGACCGGAATCTATGATGAGATCGCTCAGAGCTACAAGGACGTGGTATACATGCCCTGCACGGCAGAGAACGGATTTGTTCCGGAATTTCCGGATGAGACTCCCGATCTTATCTACCTTTGTTTTCCGAACAACCCTACAGGTGCTGTGATCAAGAAGGATCAGCTTCAGGCCTGGGTTGACTATGCGAACAAGAACAAGGCTATTATCCTGTACGATGCGGCTTATGAGGCATATATTTCAGAGGATGATGTTCCTCACAGTATCTATGAGTGCGAGGGCGCAGGAACCTGTGCTATCGAGTTCAGGTCTTTTTCCAAGACCGCAGGTTTCACAGGCCTCAGGCTTGGATTTACCGTTATTCCAAAAGAGCTTGAGGCGGGCGGTGTAAAGCTTTGGGACCTCTGGGCAAGAAGACACGGAACCAAGTATAACGGAGCGCCTTATATTGTTCAGAAGGCCGGAGAGGCTGCATATTCCGAAGCGGGAAGGGCGCAGATAAAGACCCAGATCGCATATTACATGGAGAATGCAAGATATATATATGACGGCTTAAAGAGTGCCGGCTATGATGTGTCCGGGGGCGTAAATGCGCCATATATCTGGCTTCACACTCCTGACGGAATGACAAGCTGGGAATTTTTTGATCATCTTCTCACCAGGGCAAATGTTGTAGGAACACCGGGATCGGGATTTGGACCTCACGGTGAGCACTATTTCAGACTTACAGCCTTTGGAAGCAGAGAGAATACATTAGAAGCGATAGAGAGAATTAAAAAGCTTTAAGGAGGACTCATGCAGTACACAGTAGAAGAGGTTCTTAAGTACGTCGAGGAGGAAGATGCAAAGTTTATCAGGCTTGCATTTTGCGACGCTTTTGGTGTGCAAAAAAATATTTCGGTAATGCCGGGAGAGCTTAAGAAAGCTTTCGAGGACGGAGCACCCATCAGCGCCAAGGAGATTGCGGGATTCAGGGGCAGCCCGTATGCCAAGCTTTATTTAAAGCCCGATCCTTCAACACTTGCGGTTCTTCCCTGGAGACCTGACAGCGGAAGAGTGCTGCGTATGTTCTGCGATGTTTATACTGCAGATGGTGAGGAAATCCTTGCGTCCACAAGAGGCGTTCTTAAAAGAGCCGTGGAAGAGGCTAAAAAAGAAGGGATTGAGTTCAAATTCGGCTCAGAAACCGAGTTCTATCTCTTTAATAAAGATGAAAACGGAGCCCCGACAAAAACTCCTTATGATACTGCGGGCTACATGGATATCGCGCCTGCTGACAGGTGTGAAAATATAAGGAGAGAGATCTGTCTCACCATTGAAAAGATGGGACTAACTCCAGAGAGAAGCCATCATGAACACGGCCCGGGTCAGAATGAGATTGATTTTCATTATGGAAAACCCTTAAAAGCTGCGGATCAGATGACGACCTTTAAGATGGTAGTAAGCACCATCGCTGACAGATACGGCCTGGTATCGGATTTTTCACCGGTCCCGCTTCCGGGAATGCCCGGAAACGGTTATCACATCAATATCTATGCTGTAGATAAGGATGGCAATGATGTAGCCGGATATGCTGCTGCGGGGATCATGGAAAAGATAAGGGAGATCACTCTTTTCATGAATCCCAGTAAAGAATCCTATGCAAGATTTGGAACCAATATGGCGCCGGATAAGGTGAACTGGTCGGATGCCGGAGAGTCTGAGCTGATGTTTGTTGAGACCTATAAAGGCAGGACCCACGTGGAGCTGCGCTCCCCTGATGCAATGAGTAACCCGTACCTTGTGTATGCGCTGCTTATAAGAGCAGGACTGTACGGCATCAGAAATCGTATGGAGCTTTCACAAAAGACCAATGAGGAAGGACTTCTTTTGCCAAAGTCCAGAAAAGAGGCTGAAGGGCTGGCAAAAGAGAGCAGTTTTGTAAAAGAGTTTGTACCTGAAGACCTGATAGGAGCATATATGGGCCACTGATTGGAGGATGGTTATGCCGAGAAAGGATGACTTTCAGCATTCCATATTAGTGGTTTCCGGGTCGGAGCAGTTTGACCAGGTGGTGAAGAGATCGCTCCCTGAGGGCGATTACATGACGGTGGATTTTCTGAGGAGCGCAAGCAAGGCCAGGCGCAATATTCTGGAGAGGTATTACGACATTGTTGTGATAAACGCACCTCTGCCGGATGATTCCGGGATAGACCTGGCTATGGATATTGCAGAGGATACCAATATCAGCGTTCTCATCGTCACAACGCCGGATATATATGGAGATGTGCTGGACAGAGTTACAGACAGCGGGATTTTGGCTATTCAGAAGCCTTTCCAGAGAGGACTTCTGAATAAATCCATCAGATTCCTGATATCTGTGCAGAATAAATTACAGAAATATGCAAAAGAGATTTCCACGGCAAAAGAGAAGCTGGAGGAAGTCAAGATAATAAGCCGTGCCAAGGTTCTTTTAATAGAAAAGAAGGGTATGACCGAGGATGAAGCCCACAGATTCATTGGAAGTGAGGCTATGAATGAGGGAATATCCAGGCGCAGAGCGGCAGAGAGAATAATGGACGACCTTGAATGAAGATGATTCGGGGGCGTCCATTTCTTAATTTACTATAAACTGGCTATACAGTGTTGAAATTATGTTAGAATTTTATTGAAACAAAAATTCACTCGGGGGGAAAAATCCGTGATAACAGCTGAAAACAGCGAAAGTGCCATTGCTTTAAGGCGATATAAAAGTGAGCTCTATACCACAGGGTTTGGCTATATCCTTTTTGGATTGTGGTCAACTCTTAAGGTTATCATGAGCGTTTTTTTGGGTGATATGGCCTTAAGAAATGTGGTAAAAAGGCTGGAGGTTCCGGCAGACGAGGAATCTATGTTCGTGCTTTTTTATGTGCTGATAATTGTCATCATAGTAGTAGTGGTTCTGTTTGGACATTTATATGTCGGGCTTGGTGCTATACGGGCCAGTCGCGGCGTCAAAAAGAAAGCTTTTCTCATCCTGGCCAAGATCCTGGCTGTTGTAAATGTATTATCTCTTCTGGGGTATCTTGGGAATTTCAGCGATCTGTCCGACTTTACCGTCAATGATACAACAATCGCATCATTTCTTGTGGATCTGACCGTGACCCTGCTTCTTTTTGGAATGATCAGGGCTGATAAGATGATAAAAAGACTTACAGCTTAAAGCCCTTTGTATCTAACTGTGAGATATAGCGACAGAAGGAATAATCCCAGAGTCTCTGTGATGTGATAGATAAGAGATGTCCACACAATACCAATCTCCCGGCCCATCAGATATACAGTCTGCATCTGAATGGCTCCGAATGAAACCAGAAACAGCAGAAGAATGGCAAAAGATCCAAGCTTGAGATATCTGTCATTAAGGAAGATACCGGTCATCACAACGCCGAGCAGAATGGCGGAGAGGATCTCCAGATATTTGAAGCCGTGGGTCATATTGTAGAGCATTATGAAAGTACCGTCGCTCATGCCTTCTCCTGTGGAGAGCGCGTCCATGAGCATTCCGATAAATCTCCTGTACATAATGGAAGTAAACAGATAAATAAGCTCTGCTCCTACGAAGATAACTGCCCAAAGCTGAAGGAGCCTGTTGACAGAGGAGACCGATAAAGAGGCGATATTATCACCGAAGTATTCTTTTTGAAGATCGCCCATACCACGTCGGTCTTCCAGCGGAATAATGCTGACATAGCGATTAAGCCTGCTCCAGGTCACATAGAAAATAACAGCAGTTATTAAAATCTGTATAAGGGATACTACAAGCTGAGAGTGCCACAACATGATGTCCAGCATATCAGGGGTTTGAGAGTTTTCTTTTTCCAAAAAGAAACGAAGAATGCCTTCAACTATAGCTGCAATGAGCTTGACCACTGCAACTGACATTATTGCTTTTGAGAGAATGTGTTTATTGACACTAATATACATATCCGGCTCCGAAAGTTCTTTTACAATATCTTACCACATGTGTGACAAAACTGTGATATAGGCTTTAGTAGAATGAAGTGAAACAAGAAGAAATATGCTGAAATTGGTGAAAGAAGAGGTGGGAATTATGAAAAAAAGAGAGATTTGGTTAAAGATCTGTGCAATACTCCTTACAATCTGTTTTGCACTGACCAGCGCAACAGCAGTACAGATCATAAAGGTCTATGCTGAAGAATATGAGACTGAGGATCTTGATGATGTAGATCCTGCACCGGATGTTTTAACGACCGACAGCACCGGATTTAACCCGGATGTTACGCCGCAGTCAGATCCTGAGCCGGATCCTCAGCCGGATCCATTTGATTATAACCTTGTCTGCTATACTCCAAGTATTGATTTTGGCAGGGTCAATGCAGGGGATGTGGTTTATGCAAAGCAGTTTTCAATCGTAAACATCGGAAACAACGAGTTCCCCATCACATGGGAGGAAGTTGATCCTTATACTGCATTTGATCTCGGTTATATTTCCCCTAGTGACGTTGTGAAGCCTCAGGATTCAATACTGTTCTCAGTATCACCTCGCGAAGAACTGGCGCCCGGAACATACCAGGCAAGATATACATTCTTTTCAGCTAATGATTATAGAAGAAATCATACAGCAATTGTTGATGTATCAATTACAGTTTCAGATAATGCTCCGTACATAACCGATGTCAGTGTTGTTCCTGCAGCCGCTACCGTACCGGCAGGTAAGAGCTTTGACTTTGATGCGAATGTATCAGGAGGCAATAACTATGATCCGTCCGTTACCTGGTCTCTTGCAGGGAATCAGAGTACCGGTACAACCGTAAACAGCGATGGAACAGTTACAATAAGCCAAAATGAGACAGCATCCTCTTTCACGGTAGTTGCCACTTCCAGACAGGATCCTTCCAAGTCTGACAGAGGCGTTATCACTGTAATTGTAGCTAAAGATCATGTTATCAGCATTAAAGCTGACCCGGCTGACGGCGGAGCGATTGCCGGAGGCGGAACGGTAAAAGACGGCGGAAGCTGCACTATATCAGCATCTCCAAATAATAACTATGTGTTCAGAGGATGGTATGAGGGCGAAAACCTCATTTCCAGTACCGGACAGACAACGATCAATAATGTAACTGCTGATCATACATATGTGGCTAAATTTGAGAGACAGTCATGTTATGTAAGAACAGGCGTCAATAACGGAGACGGCGGATCGATAACAGGAAGCCAGAGTGTTCCTTATGGCGGAAAGATGACAATTACGGCAAAAGCCAACGATGGGTACAGATTCGTAGGCTTTGTTGAGGACAACAAGACAATCAGCAACGCATCCTCAATAGAGCTCAACAATATCACAACAGACAGAAACATAACAGCTGTTTTTGATAGAGAGAAGTGCAAGGTAAACGTCTCTGTTTATCCTTCGGACACAGGTAAGTATGAGGGAGCAGGAACCTATAACAAGGGCGAAAAAGTACAGCTCAGAGCTTCTGCTTACGATGGTTATGAGTTTGTCGGATGGTCAATAAACAGCCAGATTGTATCAAGGGATTCAAAGTACACGATCGAGCATGTAAAGGGTGATGTAAACGTTGTTGCTAATTTCATGAAGAAGAACACAACAACTTACAGACTTTCAGCCGGTATCGCCAATGCCGGAGGCACAATTTCACCCAGTGGTGATTTTGATGTACCTGAGGGAAGCAGCGTTACATTTAACGTGATGGCGCAGGCAGGATACAGGATTGCAGCGGTAGTTGTAGACGGCAAGAATATCGGTACGGTTTCAAGCTATACCTTCAACAATATAAAAGGCGGACACAACATAGCAGCAAGCTTTGAAAAGATTCCCGATGCTTCGAAGAAGCAAAGCAGCAGTTCGGGAACCGGTACCACCAAGAAGAATACTGCCGACACACAGGATGTGGCTGGAGCCCAGAAAAAGACTGAGTTCAACGAAAAGACAGCTGCAGAGGGCGCTGTTGCCGAGCAGAAGATAGTAGATGAAAAGGTTCCCGAGCAGGTTGAACCTCTGGATGATGAGCAGCATGCAGATGATGTTTACACAGAAGCAGTTGAGCCTGAGATGGCCGCTGAGCCCACAGAAGTGGCTGCAAGCAGTGTAATGGCCAAGCACAATATCGATGAGACAACACTCAGGATCCTTATAAATGACGATGCTGTACTTCCGATGCTCAGAGAGGCTTTTGAGGACGGAACACTTCAGATAACAGTCAACAACACCTATGCTGCTGACAAGCAGGAAACTTCAGTAGAGCTTTACTACAGCCAGCCGACACTGCTTAATTTCGAGGATGTCATCGCTGAGACACTTACTCCCGAAGAGAAGTATCAGGTTCTTACCGGAACACCCGTGTCCTTTAATATCGACATTACTGAGAACACTGACAGTGTTGATGCCGGGACAAAAGAGATAATGCAGAAAAAGATCGGTTACAAGCCGGTGAGCTACTTTGATTTCCTTATCATGAAGACCAGCAACGGTACTACGTCTATCATTAACAACACTTCTGCAGAGCTGGAGGTTGTAGTACCGATCCCTGAGCAGTATCGCAAAGAGGGCAGGAAGTTCTATGTAATAAGGAATCACAACGGCGTAGTTGATATCCTTGAGGACATCGGTAACGATCCGACTACTGTTACATTTAAGACCGACAGATTCTCGGAATATGCCATTGCCTACGAGGCAATAAATGTGAACAGACTGGTACTCAGGATAGTCATAGTTGCATTCATTTCCTTCATTCTCGCAGTAATCTGCTTCATAAATCTTGTAAAGTACAAGAGAAGAGCCAGAAGAGGATGATTTAGGTGGAAGAATTGCAAAAAGAGATGTAAAATTTATAGTAAGAAAATATTCGAATTAACGAGGAGGGGAAATGCGTTTCGTTCAATCAGAACACATCAAGATCGCCAATCTCGAATCTAAGATGGATGTGGCTCAGGAAGTTGTAGAAAACTTCATTTTTGATACCGGGATCAAGGGCAAGGATGCTTTAAGACTTAAGCTTTTATCAGAAGAGGTTCTACGCCTTGCAAAATCAATAATAGGCTATGGAATCATGAATTTCTGGCTGGAGGGTAACTCAAGGGTTACCAAGATTTATCTCACAGCTGATAATCATATGGATAAGAGTAAGCAGGAACAGCTTATCTCAGTATCTTCAACCGGAGAAAACAGCGTAGAAAAGGGATTTTTCGGAAAGCTGAGGTCATTGTTTACCATAGATGCACCCGGCAACAGTACATGGTCCCTTAAGGATTACGAGGAAGAATTAAGACGCAGAAAGGAAGAGGACAAGTACTCTCAGGAAGCATGGGATGACCTGGAGAGATCACTGGTTGCGAACCTGGCAGATGATATTGAAGTCGGTGTCAGCAAGGACAGCATCCAGATGGTGGTTACCAAGGACTTCTCAGAGGCTCTTGGAGCTATAGGATCACGAGTTCCTCAGGCAAAGAGTGACTTTACCTTTGTTGACAGTGCCAAGATCGATGAGGGCAAGATATATGCAAGAGCAGACGAGCTCATTGAGGAGTTGGAGGTATCTCCAAAGGACGCAGTGCACTTAAAGCTTTTGTTCGAGGAGACAGTCGGAATGCTCAAGGCCATGACTACAGATTTCCGCGCAGAGATGTGGTTTGAGAAATACAAGAATGTATGCTGTCTCAAACTTACGGCTAAGACTCTGATGAATGTTGACAAGAAACAGGATCTTTTATCAGTATCTTCCGACAGAGGCAACGAGGCTGTAAAGGGCTTCATGAGCAAGATCAGCGACGTTGTTGAGAACGGACTTCTTAATTACTCTGAAGTTATGAAACTTCAGCAGCAGTACGGAACCGGATATGTAAGCTTTGGTTCTATGGGAATTTACGGTATAATGGAAGGTAGCTCAGATCCCGGAGTTATGTGGTCATTAAGTGACTACAGAGAGTCACTGGGAACCGATCAGGAAAATGATCCGAGTGCAAAAGAGGCATGGGATGAACTTGAAAAGTCTATCGTTGCAAGCCTTGCTAAGGATGTCCTTGTTGGGGTTAAAGGTGACAGAATAGATATTACGATGGTATATGGGCTCAATTCATGAGTATAAAGAGAGAGGAGAAATCATACAATGACAATTAACAAAGTAGCAAATGGAAAGGACCTTATTATTTCATTAGCAGGAAGACTCGACACAACAACAGCCCCTCAGCTTGATGATGAGCTTAAAGGTAGTCTTGATGGAGTTGAGAAGCTTGAGTTTGATTTCACAAAACTTGAGTACATTTCTTCTGCAGGGCTCAGAGTGCTGCTTTCAGCTCAGAAGACCATGAATAAACAGGGGAGTATGGTTATTAAGAACGTTAGTGAGGAGATTAACGAGATCTTCGAAGTTACAGGTTTCGTAGATATTCTCACAATCGAATAAATCTGTTGCATATGGTACAGGCAAAAGGCATTACTATGCCTTTTGCCTATTTCTTATAGGATTTAGAAGATGAAAGAAATAGTATTAGATGCAAAAGTCGATAACTTACCTCAGCTTCTTTCTATCATTGACGAAGAGCTTGAAAACGCAGGATGTTCCATGAAAGGCCAGATGCAGATCGATGTGGCGGTGGAAGAAATCTTTGTAAATGTTGCAAGCTATGCGTATGAGGATGGAAATGGCAGCTGCACGATCCAGGTGGATACAGACCCGGTTAACACCTATGTGACAATTACATTTATCGATGAGGGCATTCCCTACAATCCTTTGGCAAAAGAGGATCCTGATGTAACCTTGTCTGCGGATGAAAGAGAGATTGGCGGACTGGGTATTTTTATCGTGAAAAAAAGCATGGACAAGACGGCCTATGAACGAAAGGATAACAAAAACGTCTTTAGTATGGGCTATTCTTGGGCATAGGAGGGAGAATTAAATGGCATCACTAGCAAAAGACATCGATCCTAAGAGCTTTTATGATGCGATTGTTCATTTTGATGAGAGTGAAGAGGCTCAGGACTTTTATTACCAGGTAATGGATATGCCAACCGGCAGAAAGAATAAGAGCGGAAGCGATGAGACTGTAAGGGACAGGATCCTTAAGGCTTACGGAGTGCTCTTTTGTGAAGAAGCCGGTCTTGAGCCCGGGGATAAAGCGGGAGTTGACGAGGTGGCAGATACCGCGGACAGGCTCTATATCGGCGGAACCGGATATGATCCTGATCACTGGTACCGCATGAAGTATCATTTTCCTGTTATCGATGACGATAATTATGACAGATTTGCAGCCCTGGTACTGGCAGATATGAACTGCGGACCGCTACATGAGGCTGCTCTTAATGACGGAGATACTCTGGTTGTTGGAGAGGCTGATCCTTTGCACATGACGGCTCAGCAGCGCAAGAACCAGAAGGTAAAGTCAGTATCATTACCTTCAGGAGGTGAACAGCAGTGACAATACTTGCAGTAGACGACGACAGTACCTCCTTAAAGAAGATAAAGGGCATCCTTGCAAAGGCTTTGCCTGATGCTACATGTTATTTCTTCGATGAATCGCTGGCAGCGTTGGCCAAAGCCCGCGAGGAAGAAATTGATGTGGCTTTTCTTGATGTGGAAATGCCGGAGCTTTCAGGCATTGACCTTGGAAGGTATTTGAAAGAACTAAATCCTTATGTAAACCTGATATACCTCACGGAGGACACCGATTATGCGTATGAAGCGATGAAGCTTCATGCCAGTGGATATCTTAAAAAACCCGGAAACGACCGGGATGTAAAGGGCGAGCTGGAGTCTCTAAGGTATCCTGAAATGCGCAAGAAATTCAAGAGAGTGTTCGCCCAGACCTTCGGGAACTTCGAGCTTTTTGTGGACGGTACACCGGTTGAGTTCAAGTATAAGAGGACAAAAGAGATTGTGGCGCTTCTTATCAACAACAGAGGGGCTCAGACCACAAACGGCGAGATCATTGCTTCTTTGTGGGAGGATGACGGAGATCCGGAGAAAAAGCTCTCGTACCTGTGCAATTTAAGACAGGACCTTCAGAACACCTTCAACAAGCTTAAGCTTGACGGTATTCTTCTGAAGCAGAGAGGAAGCATGGCAATCGCAAAAGACAGGATAGAGTGCGATCTTTATGACTGGCTTGATAACGGAAATGATTCCAAGTACAAGTATATGGGAGATTACATGAACCAGTACAGCTGGTCTGAATTCTACCATGCAGAGCTTGATGAGATCAGCTATGATCTCGAAGAAGATGCGATGAAATAAATGGGGGTTGATACCAAGTATGGAAGGACTGTTAAGCATTGCCATTTACGTGGTGGTGATAATTTTAGTCATTGCAGCGAAAAAGAAGAGAGTAACAAGGATCAATTTAAATAACAATCCCGGAGCAATGCCTCATCAGCACAAGCCATCAAACGTATATGAGACATATAACAGGAAGTCATCAAGGAATGATTCGGGAGCAATGCCACACAAGCATGAGAAGAACCACTATACTTCCATGGCTGATGCTTCCAAGCTTCCAAAGGGATATATTCTTCTTAACGGAGAGCCGGTGAGAGTAGCTGATCTGGAGGGGAAGTAAAAGATGAGAGTATGTCTTTTAAATGATTCTTTTCCGCCTGTCATAGACGGTGTTGCAAATGTTGTTATGAATTATGCGAGGATAATGACGGAAAACCTGGGAGATCAGGTCATTGTTGGAACTCCGCGTTATCCTGATGTTGATTATTCAGGCTACCCTTACGAAGTGGTAGCCTATTCTAGTGTAGATACTACAGATCTTGTAAAGGGATACAGGACCGGGAATCCGCTCTCAATAAGCGGTACCGGACGACTTTCTGAGTTTGGACCGGAGATCATTCACACTCACTGTCCGGCTTCATCTACCATTATGGCCAGGATACTTCAGAAGGACCTGAATGTGCCTATCGTCTTTACGTACCACACCAAATTTGATGTAGATATTGCAAGGGCAGTTGGAGAAGGTTTCCTTAAAAAGGAGACTATAAAAGCCATGGTAGCCAATATTTCAGCCTGTGACGATGTGTGGGTTGTATCAAGAGGCGCAGGGGAGAATCTGAGGTCCTTGGGATACGAGGGTGAATATCGTGTTGTTTCCAACGGCGTTGATTTTCAGAAGGGCAGAGTCAGTGATGCTCTGGTAAAAGAGACTACTGCCGGCTATGATCTCCCTGAAGGAGTACCGGTATTTCTTTTTGTGGGAAGGATCATGAAATATAAGGGCATTCCCCTTATAATTGATGCGCTGAAAGAGCTCTCTGATAAAGGAATAAAATATCGAATGGTATTTGTAGGAGGCGGAGCAGATGCGGAAGAGATGCAGGAAAAGGTCCGCGAATACGGCATCTCGGACAGCGTTATTTTCACAGGTCCAATCCACGAGAGAGACAAACTCAGAGCCTGGAATACCAGGGCGGATCTGTTTCTTTTCCCGTCAGTCTATGACACTAACGGTATTGTTGTCAGGGAAGCTGCAGCCTGTGGTCTTGCAAGTGTTCTGATCAAGGATTCCTGCGCGGCAGAAGGCATAACTCACGACAGAAACGGATTTATCATCGAAGAAGATCCTCATTCAATGGCTCTTTTGCTTGAAGAGGTGTCAAAAGACCTCTCACACCTTGCTCAGGTTGGACAAAATGCAATGGATGAGATATACATTTCATGGGATGAGAGCGTCAGGGACGCAAGAAACAGGTATGACGAGATATTGCAGATGGCTAAGGACGGTACTCTTCCGAAAAAGAAATGGACCGGAACAGAACTGCTGCTTGATTCTGCGTCCAAGATTATAAGCAGTACGGGTGAGATATTTAACACCTCAAGAAGCATTCAGGAAGGTATGAGAGAGAACTTCGAGGAGTTCAGAGATGATATCAGGGAAGTAAAAAGCGGACTTCAGGATGTCAGGGAAGGGATTCAGGGCGAGCTTCAGGAAATAAAGGAGAAGATCGATGAGTTCATTATCAGAGGGCAGGAATAGAGACTGGTACAAGCGCATGAGCTTCTACCAGATATGGATAAGAAGCTTTGCAGACGGTAACGGAGATGGGATCGGAGACCTGTACGGGGTCTACGACAAGCTTGATTACATTAAGAGTCTGGGAGTGGACGGGATCTGGTTTTCTCCGATCTATCCTTCTCCAAACGCTGATTTCGGCTATGACATCTCTGATTATAAGGATATCCATCCGGAATACGGAGATCTGGACCAGTTTAAAAAAGTCCTGAATAAGGC
>JAFSTR010000021.1 GCA_017445665.1 Butyrivibrio sp.
AAAGAGGATCAGAAGAACATTGATAGTTATGTAAAAAATATCATAGAGACTACTTATCTCAAAAATGAATGACAGGTAATCATAGATAAATCCATATTTCTGTGAACATTTGCACAAGGAAGATAAAACATAAAATGAAAAATCCCAAGTCAGGAGGCTGCTTTGTACAACGTACAAGCCGACTGACTTGGGATTTTGAATTTTAATGTTTTACGACGCGGAAACGTGAACAGAAATATGGATTATCTGCGATTACCGTCCTCATGTTAAGATTTTGCGCCCTTTGCGCCGCCCAGGTGAACACCTTCGAGCACATTGGTTTCGAATGAGTAAACCACCTTGTGGCTTTCTCTGTCTGCCTTAAGTGCCAGTTCTATCATTTCATCAAGAAGTTCCTTGTACTTGATTCCCAGAGGTTCCCAGAGATAGAAGGAAAGTGATCCTGGAATTGTGTTAATCTCGTTGAGGTAAACTTCATTGGTGCTCTTATCAATCATGAAGTCTATTCTTGATACTCCGGAGCATCCAAGGCATGTAAACGCATCAACAGCCATCTTCCTGATCTTGTCACGCATCTCATCACTGATCTCTGCCGGGATCTTTCTCTTAAGAGATGCCATTCCCTTGCTGCCGCCGGTCTTGGCGCCGCCTTTAGCTCCGCCCTTTGCTCCTCCGATATACTTATCTTCGAAACTCAGGATTTCATCTGAGTTTATCGGCTCCTCACACTCAGAAGCCTTCGCTGACTCGTAGTCTCCGATCACAGAGCAGTTAATCTCCTTAAGTTCAGTGATAGCTCTTTCTACAAGGATCTTTTGTGAAAACTCAAATCCAAGTTCAAGCGCCTCAAGAAGTCCTTCTCTGTCATTAGCTTTCTTGATTCCGATACTTGAACCAAGGTTAAGAGGCTTGATGATAACAGGATAAGTAAATGCCTTCTCGATCTTCTCCACAAGGCCATCAACATCCTCATAGTCTTTCCATGTGTAACACTTGCAATCAAGCACAGGTATTCCGTTGTCCTTAAGAACTGTCTTCATAACGTATTTATTCATTCCGACAGCAGAGGAAAGGACATCGCATCCAACAACAGGAAGTCCCATCGTGGCAAGGTATCCCTGCAAAGTTCCGTCCTCAACGTTGGTTCCGTGAACTATAGGAAATGCGACATCTACTGAGGTAATGCAGTTATTCCCGAATTTCTTCATAGGAAATCTGTATAAAGAGACCTTATCTCCCTCTTTTATCCAGACAACCTTGGTGCTCTTTTTAAGGAGCTGTGGAATATGAGTATACTCCTCGATCTTATCCACATCCTCACCAACATAAAAATCATTATTCTTGGTGATATACACCGGGATCACATCGTATTTTTCCCGGTCAATATGTCCGATAGCCTGAATAGCTGAGATAATGGAAATCTCATGCTCTGTACTTTTTCCGCCAAATAAAACTGCAATCTTTAACTTCATATCATTTGCCTCTTATCCATTTTAATCTGTAGTCCCAAACATTTTACGTGACCCTTACTTGCTAAACCACCTTACGCGTAGTTATCAGGCAGGTCATTTTCAAGAAGAATTACCTTCTCTCTTCCTGCATCAAGTTCATACATAAGAGCCGTCGCCTCTTGCAGTGCGTTCTTTACAAACAATCTCTCAGGATCAAAGCCCGCCTCAAGAACACCCTCTTTAATGGCGTGAGTCTGCTTCTCTCCCACAAGGATTATGTAATCACAGACAGCTGCTGCCTGCTTACCGAACTCTTTATTATATTCGTCTTCTTTTTCCCCAAGCTCAACCATTCCCGGAGTCACAAGGATCTTTACTGTATCCTCGAACAGTCCCAGGGTCTCCAGCGCCACCTTTGCTCCGTTTGGATTGGAGTTATAGGCATCATCAAGGATTGAAACATTTCCATGTTTAACCAGCTCAAGCCTGTGAGGAACAGACTGCAGCCTGCGGACTCCCATCTTCAGTTTGTTCATTGTAATGCCTAAACTGTGAGCAGCTGCGATTGCTCCCACAATATTTTCAACATTATGTCTGCCCACAAGCTTAGTGCTGAACTGGGCGCTTTCCCCTGAAGGCGCTGTCACTGTAAAAGTTGTTCCGGCACCGGTAACCCTGATATCTGTTGCCCTGTAGTCGCACCCCTCAGAAAGGCCATATGTGATAGCATCCTTATACTTCATATTTGCGCGGATTATTTCATTATCTCCGTTTACAAACTTAAGATGCTTACCGTCTTTGTGTCCACCCTCTTCTTTTTCTTTCTCATCAACAGCGTCCAGAAGCTCGTACTTGGTGCTGATGATATTATCAAGGCTGTGGAAAGTTTCAAGGTGCTGATGGCCAATCGAAGTAAGGATTCCGTCATCAGGATGAACAATATCCGTTATCTCTTTTATATCATGAAGGTGTCTGGCGCCCATTTCGCACACAAAGATCTGATGAGTAGGCTGCAGATGCTCACGGATCGTTCTCACGATTCCCATGGGAGTATTAAAGCTCTCAGGTGTCATAAGAACTCTGTATCCCTCAGACAAAAGAGTGGTCAGGTAGTACTTTACGCTTGTCTTTCCAAAGCTTCCTGTTAT
>JAFSTR010000187.1 GCA_017445665.1 Butyrivibrio sp.
AACTACACAGGAAAGGAAAAGACTATTCCACTAAATGAAACTTATTTCATTAACAAGGAATCAGGTGAACAAGATAAGCGGATCCTTGACTCCGCTCTAGCTATCATTTCCACAGATGGAACAGAGAAAATCTTTCATCTTGAATGCCAGAGCACATCAGATGGAAGTATGATTCTGCGGATTTTTGAATATGATACTCAGATTGCGCTTAAGACATCAAGTCTTGTTGATTCAAACATTTTAGAAGTCACTATGCCTACTACAGGAATACTCTTCCTTAGAAGTTCTTCTTCCACACCAGACAAAATGACGATCAAGGTAAACTCACCGGACAAGAAATCCTTAAGCTACGAAATACCTATTTTGAAGCTTCGCAATTATGACTGCGATATCATTCTGGAGAAAGAACTCTACTTCCTAATTCCGTTCTACCTGTTCAATTTTGAAGCTGATTTTGATAAAATTGAGTCAGGAGACATGACTGTAACCGAATCATTCAGAAAGAGATTTTCTGAACTGTACGAAAGATTAAAAGAGCGACTTGAAGATGGCCGCATTGATGTAATGACGCATCATTCCATCATCATGCTGACAAAGAAAGTGATAGCTG
The DNA here is from genome assembly GCA_017445665.1 of Butyrivibrio sp. Taxonomy (GTDB): domain Bacteria; phylum Bacillota; class Clostridia; order Lachnospirales; family Lachnospiraceae; genus Butyrivibrio. The sequence continues at coordinate 611 of JAFSTR010000187.1, forward strand.
CACTTGCAAAGAGCAAGTCTACTGTAAAAGAGGAGGCAGATAAGATTATGGGCGGACAAGTTTTGGATTATGAGACTAAAGTAATATTTAGACAAGGACTTGAACAAGGGATAGAACAAGGGATAGAACAAGGGATAGAGCAAAGCATTATGGATATGCTATCCAGAGGCAAGACGCCTGAAGAGATTTCAGATTTTTGTGGATATTCTCTTGAACAAGTTCAGACTGTGGCAAGGAAAGCAAATGTGAGATAGCGGATATAAGCGGCTATAGGTGCAGCCTTTGGGCTGCACCTTTTCTTTTCATGACTCATTAACCAGTTTTCCTGTCATATGCTCCGGTGTCAGTTCGAGACACTGGACACGTGGCAGGGCATTTTTTAGCTCTTTTTGAAGATATTCTTCGTCATCGGTGAACTTGCGACAGAGCTGAGTACAGATTTCTCTGGCCTTATCAGGATCTTCAACGAGCTTCATGCGGCCAAAGATGACAACACTGTTGATATTCAGTGCCCACTCGCCCTCTTTGTGATATCCCTCATCATAGACGCAGTAGCTGACTTTGTCATAAGCCTTGATGGCATCGATCTTGTGGCCCTCCTTGGCGCCGTGAAAATAGAGCTTTCCATCTTCCTCGCAGTACCAGTGATCCAGCACGATGCCGTAAGGATATCCGTCATCACCAAGAACAGAGAGTACGCCTCTGGGCTCGGCTTTTAAGATCTCGATGCACTTCTCCTCAGATATTTGCTGAGCAAATCTTCTCATTTTTCTAAACATAGTATCCTCCTCATTCAATGATGCAATAATCTAAGTAATCATCAACATTTATTTCAATAAATTCATCAGGAACAATCTCTTCAAAGCCCTTGTCATAAGCCTTATCGTACTGACCTTATTCGGCGCAATTTTTTGAAATTAACATATGTTGTTCCACTGCAATTATTAATTTACGCTATTTGTAGTGGAGAATCTAGGGACGATTGTAGCAGACTTCCCACTGCGATTATGAATTTGCGCTATTTGCAGTGGGAAAACGTTCTCAGTATTTGCTTTTAGTATCCACTGCAAATGTACGACCAGAAGAAATGCATTGGAAAACAGACTTTTAATTGCTCAAAAATCACCACTACAATTATAGAAAATAGAGAAATGCAGTGGAGGCATGCAGAACAAGTGCAAAAAACTTCCCACTGCAATTTCATGATTTAGAAAAATGCAGTGGAACTTTGCGATTCCATCCTTGCCGAATGCATCAGCCTTCACCATTTTGCCATACAGGCACACTAATTTGCTATAATAGTTTTGGCACGACTTAAGTAGCAGAAGTGCTGTCGTGCAATTATTCTACATCATACAATAGGAGACATTACCACCATGAGCAAAATTTGGGAAATCTTACATAAACCGGACACAGTAGTGTTCTTCGATATAGACGGCACGCTGACAAGCTATAACTACGGAGAGCATCATGCCCATCATGAGCTTGACGGAACGCCTGAGTTCAGGGACGTCAACATTTACGCAGACTGCAAGAGGCTCGAGCCCCTGTATAACTACATAAAAAGTCACGATGTGAACAGGCTCTTTTGCATATCAAGAGAACCCCATGGCCATGAGGCGTGGAAATCGGAGATGGTGGAACGTCTCTACGGGATCCCTGCCGACCACTGCTTCTATACCCTGGAGGCTGCAGAGAAACCACAGATTGTCATTAACAAGGTAAAAGAGCTTTTTCCGGACATCTCACCTGAATCAGTAGTTCTCATGGATGACAACGACGACACATTAGGCAGATACATGACGCTGACACCATTCTGCACTGCCCACCCGATGATCTTCATGGAGCAACATTAATGCTTAGAAAACCTTTATCCATCATAATTTCAATCGCCCTTGCCATAAGCTGTATGGCATGCGCAGATATAGATAATTCGGCAAAAGAGATTGCTCCGGCCGCGGCAGTAACCGCAACCTCGGAGGAGCCTATAACCGCGGCAGTAACCGCAGCCTCGGACGAGCCTGAACCGGACCCCTCGGAGCCCGCTCCTGACGCCGAACAGCCTCTAATCCTCGGCGATGAGCAGTTCGACGTCTACATCCCGCTCCTTGAGGATAAGAGAGTAGCTCTTTTCTCTAACCATACAGGCATAGTGGGGGACAAAGACCGGCACATCCTTGACGCACTGATAGAACATGATGTCAACGTCACGGCTATCTTTTCCCCGGAACACGGCTTTCGCGGGACTGAAGACGCCGGAGAAGCAGTAAACGACGCAATAGATGAAAAGACAGGAGTCCCGATCCTCTCGCTTTATAGCAAAGGCACACACTACCCATCCCCCGAAAGCATGGATACCTTCGACACCCTCGTCGTGGACATGCAGGACGTGGGGCTCCGCTACTATACCTATTACATTTCAATGTACTACCTGATGGACGCCTGCGCGGCAGAAGGCAAAGAAGTCATCATCCTGGACAGGCCCAATCCCAACGGATTTTACGTGGATGGCCCGATTCTGCAGGATAAGTATAGATCAGGCGTGGGTGTGCTCCCGATTCCCATCGTTTACGGAATGACCTGGGGCGAGCTGGCGCAGATGATCAATGGCGAGGGCTGGCTGAATGCCGGCAAGGACGCCTGCGACCTCACAGTTATCCCATGTCTTAACTACACGCATGACATGAAGACGACGCTGATCTGCAATCCTTCACCAAACCTGAAGGACATGCGCGCAGTCTATCTCTATGCTTCCACCTGCTTTTTTGAGAATACCTACGTCTCAGTTGGGCGAGGCACAGACAAGCCTTTCGAAATCTACGGAAGCCCGTACCTGCCGCAGGAGACCAATCCCTATACCTTCACGCCGCAGGACATGGACGGGGCAGGTAACCCGCCCTTCGAGGGTGAGATTTGCTACGGAAAAGACCTTTCGGACATCCCTTTAGAAGAAATCTGGGCAGCAGGCATCAACCTTAATTACCTTATTGATGCTTACAACGATTTCCACGAAGCCAATCCGGATATGGACTTCTTTGACAATGAGCCAAACGGCGCCAAGTACTGGATAGACTACCTTAGCGGCTCCGATGACCTGCGCAAACAGATAATCGCAGGCAAGTCCGCCGACGAGATCAAAGCCTCCTGGCAGGACGACATCGAGGCCTTCAAGGCTCAGCGCGAGCCATACTTACTCTATGAATAAAATGAGCCACTGACTCCGTCCCTAGGGCTCAAAATGCGAGGAATACATCAGATGACTAATGAAAAGAACTTTACAGAAGGAAAAATAATAGGACCGCTTATGAAGTTTGCGCTGCCCGTAATGTTCGCCCTGTTCTTGCAGGCGATGTATGGCGCTGTCGATCTGATGGTAGTCGGAAAGTTTTCGGTTCCCGAAGAAGTTTCGGCGGTTTCAACGGGATCGCAGATCATGCTTACGATAGGGAACCTTATTGCATCGCTGGCGATGGGAACAACAATCTATTTCGGGCAGCAGATAGGAATGGGCAAACTTAAGCTCGGAGGACAGATAATAGGCGCGAGTATAGCTCTTTTCCTGACAATAGGACTGTGCATGTCGATTGTGATCCCCATTGCATCGCCACAGATCGCATCGATGATGCAGGCTCCGGAAGCTGCTTTTGACCAGACAGTCAGCTACATCCGGATCTGCGGAATGGGAATGATCGCGATCGTGTCCTATAACCTGATCGGAGCAATATTCAGAAGTATGGGAGATTCCAAGACTCCGCTGATAACGGTCGGAATTGCATGTGTAGTAAATATAGCGGGAGACCTTCTGCTCATCGCTGTGCTCGGCCTTGGCGCCAAAGGTGCGGCAATAGCAACAGTTTCTGCGCAGCTGGTAAGCGTGGTGGCTTCGCTGTTCATCATTGTCAGGCAGAAGTTTTCCTTTGAATTTAATCTGAAAATGATCCGCTACGACGGAGAGATCATTGGCAAAGTCCTCAGACTCGGCACTCCGATTGCACTTCAGGATTTCCTTGTGGGACTTTCGTTCCTGGTGGTGCAGGCGATAGTTAACACGCTTGGTGTCACGGCCTCAGCAGGTGTCGGAGTTGCAGAGAAGGTGTGCGGTTTTATCATGCTTGTTCCCGCGGCTTTCATGCAGTCCATTTCTGCATTTGTCGCTCAGAACGTCGGCGCGGGCAAGATGGACAGAGCTTTGAAGGCACTCCGTTCAACAATTGTAGTGTCCTTTGCCTTCGGCTTTGCGATGTTCATCCTGGCGTTCTTCAGAGGAGACCTTCTCACCGGCATTTTTGCAAAAGACAATTCGGTTGTCCTTGCAGGTGCTGAATATCTGAAAGCTTATGCCATCGATTGTCTTTTTACATGCTTCCTGTTCTGCTTTATAGGCTTCTACAACGGAATCGGCCTGACTACGTTTGTCATGGTTCAGGGTATCATCGGGGCATTCCTTGTCAGGATACCTGTCGTGATCCTCATGAGCAAATGGGAGCCGGTCACATTGTTCCACATAGGACTTGCAACGCCATGCTCAACGGTGGTGCAGATAATCATGTGCTTCGGCTGCCTTTATTGGTTTAAAAAAAGAAAATGAACCCCGGGAATGAACCCCGGGGACGGAGTCAGTGGCTCATTTTTTGAGCCACTGACTCCGTCCCTAGGGTTCATTTTTTTTGTTATAATAAACTCATATCAAAAAAGGAGGTACAAATAAGATGACTGACGGATCAAGATATGTCCCCTATGACGAGAGAACAGGTGCAGAGTCTGTTGTGTATTTTACAAGAGATTTATCAGCAGCCGGCATCATGAAGGTATTTGAGAAGGTGAATCAGAACATTACCGGAAAAGTAGCCATCAAGCTTCACACCGGAGAGCCAAAGGGTCCCAATATCACACCTCCCTCCTGGGTAAAAGAGGTAATGGAAAAAGAGCCGTGCCTCAAAGACGCCAGAATAGTGGAGACCAACACTTTCTATAAGGGCGACAGGTACACCACAGAAGATCACAGAAAGACCCTGGCTATCAACGGCTGGGATTTTACAGAAGTAGATATCATGGACGCTGACGGAACCATAACCCTTCCGGTTAACGGCGGTAAGTGGTTTAAAGAGATGAGCCACGGCTCGCATATGCTTGACTACGATTCAATGTTTGTGCTCACTCACTTCAAGGGCCACACCATGGGCGGTTTTGGCGGCAGCAACAAGAATATCGGCATCGGATGCGCTGACGGACATGTTGGCAAGATGTGGATCCATGCCAAGAACGGAAACGACTGGGGCGTAGCTGAAGAGGAGCTCATGGAGAAGATCACAGAGTCCACTAAGGCTACCATCGATCACTTCGGCAAGAACATCACCTACGTGAATGTCATGAGGAACATGAGCGTATCCTGCGACTGCGAAGGCGTAGATGCTGAGCCCGTAGTGACACCGAACGTGGGAATCCTTGCTTCAACCGATATCCTGGCCATCGATCAGGCGTGCATCGACCTGGTTTACGCCATGACTGAAGAAGAGCATAAGGCGCTGGTTGAGCGTATCGAGACAAGACACGGCCACAGACAGCTCTCCTACATGAAGGAACTTGGCATGGGCAACGACCGCTACAAACTCATCGACACCGACAACGGCGACATCGAGATAACTCAGAAAGATGCGGTAAAAGACCTTAAGCCTTTCGTAAGGATAGACGCAAGAAAATAAGGCATATAGACTATGATCTACATCGGATGTCATCTGACAGTTACAAACGGATATGAAGCAATGGGCCGGCAGATGGTGGATTTTGGCGGCAATACTTTTGCGTGGTTCACCAGGAACCCCAGAGGCGGCAAGTCAAAAGACATTGTCCCCGAGGACGTTCAGGCGCTTTCAGCGGTCCTTGCGGAAAAGAGCTTTGGGAAGCTTGTAGCGCACGGCAGTTATACCATGAATCTGTGCTCGGCCAATCCTGAGACAAGAGCAAACGGACTTGATATGCTCAAAAAAGATCTTGAGAAGATGGAGTATCTTCCCGGGCAGTACTACAATTTTCATCCCGGTTCGCATACCGGACAGGGAGCGGAAGCAGGAATAGAGCAGATAGCTGAAGGCCTGAATAAGGCTCTTTTCCCGGAGATGCGCACGACAGTGCTGCTGGAGACAATGGCCGGAAAGGGCTCAGAAGTCGGAAGAAACTTTGAGGAGTTAAAAGAGATCATCGACAGAGTAGAGTTGAGCGATAAGCTTGGCGTTTGCTTTGATACATGCCATACCTGGGATTCGGGCTATGACATCGTAAATGACCTAGACGGTGTACTGGGCAAGTTTGAGAAGATCATCGGCCTTAGCAGACTGAAGGCAGTTCATTTCAACGACAGCAAGAATCCTTGTGGCTCAGCAAAAGACCGCCATGAGAAGCTTGGGCAGGGCTTTATTGGAATGGAAGCCATGAAGCGCATAGCGCAGCACCCTGCTTTCGAGGGGCTGCCATTCATTCTGGAAACCCCGAATGACGATGAAGGATATATACAGGAAATCGCAACAGTAAAAAGCTGGTTGTGAGACAGTGTTGATAACTTATGAAAAAGAAATTTTTGATTCCTACACTTATATTGACCATTACCCTGACACTTGCCGGATGTATGCCGGAGAACAGAGCGGTGGAAAAGAAACTTGCAGATGTAGAACCCGTAAACAGTGAATGGGCTGATTCAATAGGCCTTTTAAACAATGAAAATGCTCCACTTGCAGCATTTGCAGAAAAGGATGACATCATCGATGTAAATATTACTTGTGATGGCGGGGAAAAGAGCTATGAAGTCCTTTGCGATATTATAAATGCCCACAACAGTTTTGTGGATGCCAATCCCGGTTACTTTAAGGAAGGGATAGAGATTGATATCGGCAGCACTCACGCAAACAAAAAAGATACATTCAACACTTTTAACGGATATACTGATTTCTACGGCTTTTCAGCCTATGAGGCGAAGCTTGGGATCAAGCCCACAGCCAGGATCAGTTACGCTTATATCAGTGTTATGGACCTTCTTGATCAGGATCAGGCTCTTCTGTCAATGAACAAACAGTTTGATATCCCGGTTGTAATACTTTATGCGGGAGATAATATTTCAAATCTTGGAGATGATACATACAAAGTGCTTGGTAAGTTCTCCGGGCTTGAGCAGGTTGTTCTGGACTTTCATATGAATGACTACGATCCGCAGGCAACTCTTGAAAAGATCCTTAATGTGGCTCCGGGCGTAAAAGTCTTTGATGTCGCTTCGGGGACATACTTGAATTAAGAAAGTTTGACATGGGGTGAGACACCGGGGACGTTTCACTTTGACTCATAACTAATGGAGCCAAGATGACCGGAATCTTTGTGGAAGAATAAAGGCTATGAGCATTAGTATTGCGCCTGCTACAGGATAAACAATTACCAGCCGGTTTGTTGTGCCATAGATTTCAAGAACGCCATTAAATACGCAGCCTATGCTAAATGTGGCTATAGCTGTATTCCATATGTTAGCAAAGGTTTTGCCGGGGAATATATTCTTAATGAGCATCACTTCATAAAGCAAAACACCCATGATAAGTGGCACGGCAAAGGCGTAGATCATGTAGTAAGATGTTACGCCATGGCTGAATAATTCATATATTGCGCCAAAGAGCGCAAGAAATGCTGTCCATACAGTATTGTAGAATAAGTTTTTCTTTAATTCTTTTTCCATAGTCAGATCCTTTCTGATAGTTCACAGCCGGTCCTTAAATATAGACAATATCGCTGACACTTCGTTCTTTGATGCTTCCGCCGGAAGTAGGATTGTTGATGACATAGCCATTGAAATACATGGTAGACGATCCGCCTCCGTCGAGGTTGTAAGCAGTTGTTACCCCAAGATCTTTCATGAAGGTTGCAAGCTCATACAGGCTTAAGCCTTCGCTCTCAGAGGTCCTTCCATCTGATACCACAAAAACAAAATGATTGGCATCAATGACTCCGATGGCAGTTCGCGGGTTACTTGTCTTGGCCTTATCTACCTCAGTGTTTGTATCTACTGCAACTTCGCTGTCTTCTATAAGAGCAGGACCGAAAGTAAATGCCTGCCAGACACCCATTGAAACAAGTTCCTCTGCTGTATAATCGGCATC
>JAFSTR010000188.1 GCA_017445665.1 Butyrivibrio sp.
ACGTTACAGTTTGACACAAACTGTAACGTCCCCACTGACACACCAAACTGACACACAAATGTGCTATACTATAATCTAAACCCAAATGTTTCAAAAGAGGATTTACCATGATCACAAGCACATCCAACGACCGCGTCAAGAAGGTCGTAAGCTACGTAGAAAAGAGCAAGGCCCGTCGCCAGGACGGCGTCTTTGTAATAGAAGGCATGAAGATGCTCAGGGAAGCTCCTGTTCTTCAGGTTTCCGAAGTCTATGTCACCGAAAGGTTTGTTGCCGGTGCAAACGAAGATGACAAGGAGATACTCTGGAGGTACGGAGCTGAAGAGGTCTCCGAGGAAGTCATGAAGAAGATGAGCGACACCCAGACTCCACAGGGCGTCCTTGCTGTTATCAGGCAGTATGACTACTCTCTGGGTGAGGTCCTTGAGGGCTATAATCAGGAGTCGCAGACCACGGGAAAAGACAGTGCACCTCTTATCTTGGTACTTGAGAACATCCAGGATCCGGGAAACCTTGGAACCATGCTCCGTTCGGGAGAGGGCGCAGGAGTTACCGGAGTAATCATGAGCAAGGGATGCGCAGATATCTACAATCCCAAAGTAACAAGATCCACCATGGGTTCTATTTTCAGGATGCCATTTATATATGTAGAAGATATCCCTTCTCTGGTAAAAGAGCTGACGGCAAAGGGCATACATACCTACGCGGCCCACTTAAAGGGAGAGAAGAACTACGACGAGTTTGACTACACACAGCCAACAGCTTTTCTTATAGGAAATGAAGGCAATGGACTTACCAAAGAAACTGCCGATGCAGCTGAGAACTACGTCCTCATACCTATGAAGGGTGAGGTTGAGTCCATGAACGCAGCTACATCTTCAGCAATACTTACATTTGAAGCTTCCAGACAAAGGAGGGGGTAAAGAGATGACAATAGGATTTATCGGTTTAGGAAACATGGCAAAGGCCATGATCGGAGGAATTCTTCAGAAAGGGCTTATGGGACCCAATGAGATCATAGGCTCAGCCAATACGGAGGAGACCTGCCTTAAGGTTGCCAATAAGTACGGCATTCAGACCAGAAACTCCAATGCAGCGGTTGCCAAGGAGGCAGACATAATTGTTCTTGCTGTTAAGCCTCAGTATCTTAAGGTTGTTATCGCCGATATCATGGACAGTATCGATGATAGCAAGGTGATCGTCAGCATCGCAGCAGGCAAGACCATCAAGTGGATTGAGAATGAGTTTGAAAAACCCACCAAGATCATCAGAGTAATGCCAAACACACCGGCTCTTGTTGGCGAGGGCTGCTCAGCTGTCTGCAGAAATGACCTTGTGGACGACAGTTCATATCACTTCGTAAAAGAGCTGTTAAACAGCTTTGGAAAAGCGTATACCGTACCTGAGTCACTTATGGACGTAGTGGTTGGTGTAAGCGGATCATCACCTGCTTATGTCTTTTTATTCATAGAAGCAATGGCAGATGCAGCAGTCGCCGGTGGAATGCCCAGGAAACAGGCCTATGAATTTGCTGCCCAGTCGGTTCTTGGCAGTGCCAAGATGGTTTTGGAGACAGGCAAGCACCCGGGAGAGCTTAAGGACATGGTTTGCTCACCTGCAGGCACTACAATCGAGGCTGTAAGGGTACTTGAGGAGGCAGGATTCAGGGGAACCGTGATAGACGCAGTAACTGCCTGCATTGACAAGAGTAGAAATCTTTGATATTATTACCTCCGAATTGTTTAAATCTTAATATGTTGCAACATACTTGTAACAAATTTAAATAAAGAGGATAGCAATCGGTATGAAAAAGACAGCCGGGTTATGCTCAGGGACCATCAAAACAATGGCGACACTTGCCATGGTTGTGGTTATGTCTTTTACCCAGAGTATAACAGTAGAGGCAAGGAAGACTTCTAACTACTTGGAACTTGCCACAGGAATTTCAAATATCATCAGTCCCATCGCTCCACTCGGAATTGACAGTGAAGCACCTGAAGTTAAGGCTGCCGAGAATGCAGAGAAATCATCTGCAGCCAGCAGCAGTACTACAAGTGATCAGGAGAGCGAAACGTCAAACCTTGTAATGGCCAATGTCAGCAGGGTAATGAATGTCAGGGAAGAACCCAGCGAAGACAGCAACAAGGTCGGAGTCCTTTACAAGGACTGCGGCGGTAAGATTTTAGACAGGCAGAACGGTTGGACCAAGGTCCAGTCCGGAGATCTTATTGGCTGGGCCAAGGACGAGTATCTTTTGTTCGACGAGGATGCAGAAGCACTTGCACAGGATGTCGGCAAACAGATAGTTACCAGTAACGGAACCGCGCTCAATATCAGATCAGAAGCTTCTTCTGATGCTGAGGTTTTGGGAGTGCTGGCAGAGAACACTTTCGTCGATCTTATTGAGGATACGGGAGACGGATGGATCGCTGTTGATTATAACGATGAGACCGGATATGTTCAGGCCGATTATGTTACATCAACCTTCAAGATTGACTCCGGTGAGACTATAGCAGCCATCAAGCTTCGTGAGGAAGCTGAGAAGAAGGCAGCGCTTACCAAGAACCGCGGAGCAGTCAGCGCAGATGCTGATGAGGTCAAGCTCCTGGCAGCTCTTATCCAGTGTGAGGCCGGTAACCAGCCATATGAAGGCAGGGTAGCAGTCGGTGCGGTAGTTATGAACCGTGTTAAGTCGGGCGGATACCCAAACAGTATCTACGGTGTAATCTACGCATCAGGTCAGTTTACACCTGCACTTAACGGAACTGTTGCAAGAGTATACAACTCAGGCAAGATCAGTGATTCCAATTATCAGGCAGCGCAGGCAGCCATCAACGGAGAGACAACCGTTGGATCGGCACTTCACTTCAGACGTGTAAACGGAAGGGAAGGAATCGTCATCGGAGCTCATGTCTTCTGGTAATTTGGGGTGCACGAAATAAAGCATATATGATAGAATGTAGGGGATTGCTAAGCGCAATCCCCTTTTTGACCCCCGGGGACGGAGTCAAGGGATCATTTTTATGTTTGGAGGAGGAGCATCATGAATTTGTACGGAAGAGATTTTCTGAAACTGCTGGATTTTACCACTGAAGAGATAGAGTACCTCATTGACCTGGCTGCAGAGCTCAAGGACAAGAAGAAAAACGGTATTCTTCACGACGAGCTTAAGGGTAGAAACATTGCTCTGATTTTCGAGAAGACCAGTACAAGGACAAGATGTTCCTTTGAAGTTGCTGCTCACGACCTTGGAATGGGTTCAACATACCTTAACCCCACAGATTCCCAGATCGGCAAAAAGGAGAGCATCGCTGACACGGCCCGGGTTCTTGCCAGCATGTACGACGGAATCGAGTACAGAGGCTTTGAGCAGGAGATAGTTGAGACAATAGCAAAGCACAGCAAGGTACCGGTATGGAACGGCCTTACCAACGAGTTCCATCCTACACAGATGCTTGCTGATGCCCTTACAATAAGAGAGCACTTTGGACACCTTAAGGGAATCCACCTTGTTTACATGGGCGATGCAAGGTACAACACAGGCAACTCGCTTATGGTTCTGTGCGCTAAGCTCGGAATGCACTTCACAGCAGTATCCAACAAGAAGTATTTCCCTTCAGAAGACCTTGTTAAGACCTGTCAGGATATCGCAGCACAGACCGGTGCAGTGATCGATTTCTCAGAGGATGCGATAGAGGGAACAAAGGGCGCAGACGTCATCTACACCGACATCTGGGTATCCATGGGCGAGCCCGACAGCGTATGGGAGGAGAGGATACAGACCTTATCGCCTTACCGCGTAACTATGGACATCATGAAGAATGCCGGTGAGAATTCAGTATTCATGCATTGCCTGCCATCCTTCCATGATCTCAATACAGGAATCGGAAAAGACATCAAGAAGAAGTACGGCCTTGATGAGATGGAAGTTACGGATGAAGTATTTGAGTCAGAGCGCTCTATTGTATTTGAGGAGGCTGAGAACCGCATGCATACTATTAAAGCAGTAATGTATGCGACCCTTAAGAAATAATGCTGAGTAAAGAACACATAAGTGAGCAGCTGCATACAAGATGGGCAGCTGCAAACATCTGGTATAAAGACATAACAGGCTCCACCAACGACGATGCAAGGCGCCTTGCAGAAGAGGGCGCTCCCCACGGAATGCTGGTTGTAGCTGACAAGCAGGAGCAGGGCAGAGGATCCCGCGGAAGAAGCTGGGAGACTCCTGCCGGAGCCAACATAGCCATGAGCCTCATAGTGAGGCCTAAGGTGCCGGTAGAGAGCGTTTCCATGCTGACTCTTGTCATGGGACTTTCGGTGGCAGAAGGCGCAGAACAGGCCATAAATGAGAGCATTTCCGACAGCTCTTTTACCTGCAATATAAAATGGCCCAATGACGTTATACTATCGGAGCGGAAGATCTGCGGAATACTGACGGAGCTTCACATGTCTCCGGAGGGCGGAATAGATGATGTTGTCATAGGCGTTGGAATAAACGTCAACATGGCTCATTTTTCGGACGAAATTAAGGATGTGGCAGGATCTCTTTTGACAGGATGCGGACGCCCTATCGACAGGAGCCTTGTGGTAGCCCGGGTTATGGAGAGGTTTGAGGAGAACTACGAGAAGTTTGAAAAGACACAGGACTTATCGCTCCTTAAGGATCAGTATGAAAAGAGGCTGGTGAGCAAGGGGCAGAGAGTGATGCTTCTTGATACAAAAAAGCCTTCCGTGGTAAGTGGCAGGGAAGCTGTAGAAGAAAAGTTCAGAGAGTCTGATGAAGAGCAGGGGCAGGCCCTTGGAATAACGGATAAGGGTGAGCTCATAGTCAGGATGGATGACGGAGAGGTAAGGCATGTTACCTCCGGTGATGTTTCGGTCAGAGGACTTTACGGATATGTTTAACAGGGAGGATCAAGAGATGATCTTAGTCGTTGATGTAGGAAATACAAATATTACTTATGGCGTCTTTGACGGGGAGGAGCTTAAGAGCTCATTCCGTATGATGAGTAAGACAGACCACACTTCCGATGAATACGGCATTCAGATGCTGGAGATGATGGGACACAACGGAATTGACAAGAACGATATCGAGGGCGTCATGATCGCTAGCGTTGTTCCTCAGGTAATGCATGCTCTGGTAAATGCCATTGTGAAATACATTGGGAAAAGACCTTATATTGTGGGCCCGGGTATCAAGACCGGCATCAAGATAACAACAGACAACCCGAGGGAGATCGGTCCCGATCTTATAGTTGACGCAGTAGCGGCCTATGAGATCTACGGCGGACCGGTACTGGTTGTGGACTACGGAACAGCGACCACATATGTTCCTGTCAATGAAAACGGCGAGTTCTTTGCTGGCGTTGTATCTCCGGGCATCAGGATTTCAGCCAAGGCCCTCTGGGAAGGCACAGCCAAGCTCCCTGAGATTGAGATCAAAAAGCCCGATTCCATCCTTGCAAGGGAGACCATCTCCAGTATGCAGGCAGGACTTATCTATGGACAGATCGGCCAGTCCAAGTATATTATCAGTGAGATGAAAAGAGAGTCCGGCTTGACGGACATGAAGGTGGTTGCCACAGGCGGTCTCGGAAGGCTGATATCCGAGCTTACTGAGGAGATTGATATCTACGATCCGATCCTCACCCTTAGAGGCCTTCAGATCCTCTATGAAAAGAACCGTCGCAACAAACCGCAGAACAAGGAATTTGATGATCAGAATCAGCCCGAATAAGGAGTTTGTTTAATGAGTGCCAAGGAATTTGAAGAAGAGTACAACAAAGAGTTTGAGGAAGACCTTCATATAGATGAGATGCAAAAGACCAACAAGGGTCGTGTGTTTGAGAATGCAGCAGGCGGAAGGATAGTTTTGTGCGGAGCCAATGCTTACGAGCAGAAGTATTACTTTAACCCGCTTTTTAAGCAGATCCCTGACAGCATCAAGAAGGAACTGAATATCATCAGCGTTCTCTTTACTCAGGAGGCAGGCGGTATCTTTACCATTGTCTTTGAGGAGGACGGCAGCGTTTCAATCGAGACCAATGCTGATGAAGAGGATATCACCTACGATGAGATCACAGCAGGGCTTTTGGTTGGAGAGGTCAGGAGAAAGAGACAGGACCTGTTCGAGGCGCTGGGAATCTATTATAAGATTTATGTGCTTGGTGAGAAGGCTGCAGATGCATTGGATGAGGAAGAAGAAAACGGCGCGTTTTAATTAGAAAGA
>JAFSTR010000189.1 GCA_017445665.1 Butyrivibrio sp.
AAAATGTGTCAAACTGTAACGTCCCCACTGACACAAACTGTAACGTCCCCACTGACACAAACTGAAACGTCCCCACTGACTCACCCATGTCCAATTTTGGCATTGAACAAAAAACAAGCCAAAATGGGGCATTTTATTTTTGGCCGGATTTTCTAAACTAAAGACATAAGCAGAAAGGGAGGAAATTATGAGATACGGACACTTTGATGAGGAAAACAATGAGTACGTTATAGACAGAGTTGATCTCCCCACATCCTGGACCAATTACCTGGGAGTGGAGGATATGTGTGCTGTTGTAAATCACACGGCCGGCGGATATCTCTTTTACAAATCGCCTGAGTATCACAGGATAACAAGGTTTCGGGGGAATGCGATTCCCATGGACAGGCCCGGCGACTATATCTATATAAGAGATAACGAAGACGGTGATTATTTCAGCATCTCCTGGCAGCCTGTGGGCAAGTCTTTAGACGAAGCTAAGTACACAACCCGTCATGGCATGAGCGTAACCACTTACGAGTGCGAGTACAAGGGCCTTAAGGCAAGCGAGAAGCTCAGTATTCCGATAGGCGACAATGCCCTGATCTGGGACGTTGTCATAACCAATCAGAGTGAGAGACCAAGAGATCTCTCGGTATTTTCTTATGCAGAATTTTCGTATCATCATGTTCCCATAGATAATCAGAATTTCCAGATGAGCTTGTACTGTGCAGGAAGCGAGTATAAGGAAGGTACCATCCTTTATGACCTCTTTTATGAGGAGGAAGGCTATCAGTACTTTACTTCAAACTTCGAGCCCGATGGCTTTGAGTGCCTGAGGGATGAGTTCATCGGAATCTATAACACAGAGACCAACCCAAAAGCGGTCGAGAGGGGGAGTCTTACCGGTTCATTTGAAAAGGGCGGAAACCATTGCGCCAGCCTCCAGAAGAACCTCATACTTCAAAGCGGTGAATCGGTAAGACTGATCTATTTCCTTGGAGAGGGCGGTTATGAAGAGGCCCGCGCCATAAAAGAAAAGTACAATACTCCTGAAAAACTTGACGAAGCCTACGCTGCACTTAAGAAGTTCTGGCAGGATAAGCAGAGGCGCTTTGCGGTTAAAAGTGCCGAGAAGGGCATAGATATAATGATAAACACCTGGACACTGTACCAGACTGAGATCAATGTTATGTTCTCAAGATTTGCATCCTTCATTGAAGTTGGCGGAAGGACCGGCCTTGGCTACCGCGATACCGCGCAGGATGCCATGACTGTCATCGCCACAAACCCTGAAGGCTGCAAGAAGAGGATCATAGAGCTTCTTCGCGCCCTGACCGGCAGCGGATACGGAATACATCTCTTTGAACCCCGCTGGTTCTTGCCTGAAGAAGAAAAAGAGAATAAGAAAAAGCCTTTCAAATCTCCCACCGTTATACCCGAGCCGGAGGGTGCATCCAAAGTCCACGGACTTGCGGATGCATGCTCTGACGACGCGCTCTGGCTTGTTCCTTCAATAGTCGAGTACGTCAAGGAAACAGGAGATTTTGGATTCCTTGACGAAGAGTACGGATACGCCGACGGAGGAAAGGGCAGTGTTTACGAACACATGAAGAAGATAGTTCTTTTCTCTCTGAAGGAAGTTGGCGACAACGGGATCTGTAAAGGTCTTCGCGCTGACTGGAACGACTGCTTAAACCTTGGCGGAGGAGAGAGTGCGCTGGTTTCATTCCTTTTGTTCAGAGCGATGATCTGCCTTTGCGAGACAGCCTCCCACATAGGTGATATGTCTTTTGCAAAAGAGCTCTCAGAGAAGATCGAGGGATTGCAGAAGAGCCTCAATGACACACTCTGGGACGGTGACTGGTACCTGCGCGGATTTACGAAGTCCGGAAGAAAGATCGGGACCAGGGACAACAAGGAAGGCCAGATCCACCTTGAATCAAATGCATGGGCAGTACTCTCCGGCGCAGCAGACGAGGATAAGGCTAAAAGAGCTCTCGACTCTATTCACTATAAGCTGGCAACACCTTACGGGATCATGCTCAATGCACCGGTTTACACGGAGCCCGATGACGAGGTGGGATTTGTCACCAGGGTTTATCCGGGACTTAAGGAGAACGGAAGTATCTTTTCACATCCAAATCCCTGGGTGTGGTCTGCAGAATGCAGATTGGGCAACGGAGACAGGGCATTTGAGTACTACAGGAGCCTGTGCCCGTATTATCAGAACGACAGCATAGAGACAAGATGGGCTGAGCCTTATTCCTACTGCCAGTTCATATCCGGTAAGGACCACTCAACCTACGGAAGGGCGCATCATCCCTTCATGACCGGCAGCGGCGGATGGGCATACTATGCCGTGACACATTACATGCTGGGCATAAGGCCCGGATTTGATGAGCTTATCATAGACCCGTGCATCCCGAAGGACTGGGATGGATTCGAGGTTTCAAGAGTCTTCAGGGGAGCAACCTATAACATCAGTGTGATCAATTCAGAGCATGTGGAAAAAGGCGTTAAGAAGATCTACATCGATGGCAAAGAGGTTTCAAAGATCCCTGTATTTGCCGGTGGCGAAGAGCATGAGATAGATGTTGTGATGGGATTGAAAGGGGAAAAGAGATGATCAAATTCGGAACAGGCGGTTGGCGTGCCGTCATCGGTGATGGTTTTACCAAAGAAAATGTTCAGATCCTGGCATGTGCCATGGCAGCCAAGATGAAGGATGAGAACGTGGCAGATAAGGGAATAGTCCTTGGCTACGACAGAAGGTTTTTATCCAAGGAAGCCATGCAGTGGGCGGGAGTAGTGTTTGCGGCAGCTGGCATCAAAGCAAGGCTCATCAACAAGTCAAGCCCCACACCTCTTGTAATGTTCTATGTGATGAAGCATGAACTTCCCTATGGAATGATGGTGACAGCAAGCCACAACCCGGCTATTTATAATGGCATCAAGCTCTTTACCGCAGGCGGAAGAGATGCTGACGAGGAGCAGACAAGACAGGTGGAGGAGTATATCAGCAAGGTGACACTTCCCGTTCCTGCCATGGAATACGAAGATGCAAAGGCAGCAGGCCTGATAGAGGAGTTTTATCCGATCAACGAGTACATCGACAATATCCTCGACAGGATAGACGTGGAAGCGGTGAAGAGAGCATCCCTGCGCGTGGCGCTCGATCCCATGTACGGAGTAAGTGAGACGGCCATAAAGACCATACTTCTTACAGCAAGATGCGAGATGGAGACCATTCACGGCCGGCACGACACACTCTTTGGCGGTAAGCTTCCTGCGCCTAACGAGGGAGCCATGAGTCCTTTAAAGAACTGCGTTATCGATAATCACTGTGACATAGGGATCGCAACGGACGGAGACGCCGACAGGATAGGCGTTGTAGACGACAAGGGAAGATATCTCTCGCCCAATGACATCCTGGTCCTTCTGTATTATTATCTGGTGAAGTACAGACACGAGAGCGGACCCGTTGTCAGGAACCTGTGCACCACACACATGCTGGACAGGATCGCAGAGAAGTTCGGGGAAAAGAGCTATGAAGTTCCTGTAGGTTTCAAGCACATCTCAGCTAAGATTACTGAGACCGACGCTCTCATAGGCGGAGAGTCATCGGGCGGTCTTACGGTAAGAGGTCACATCAACGGAAAAGACGGCGTATACGCTGCTGCACTCCTTGTTGAGATGCTGGCCGTCACAGGCAAAAAGATCTCCGAGATGTACGATGATATTCAGGAAGAATTCGGCAGATACTACATGCTGGAGCAGAACTACTCCTTCAGAGCAGAGAAAAAGCCGGAGTATCAAAAGCTTCTCATGGAGGACAAGGCAGTTCCGACCTTTGAAACAGAGGTGGAGAGGACTTCCTATATGGATGGCTGTAAGGTATACTTTAAGAATGGAGGATGGGTCTGCGTGAGGTTCTCAGGTACAGAACCACTTCTTAGGATCTTCTGCGAGATGCCTGACAAAGCACTTGCGGAAAAGACATGTGACGCTTACAAAAATCTGTTGGGGCTTAGTGAATAATGAAAAGAAGAAAATCTCTTAAATGGCAGATGCTCAGAGTTTTGGCACTGGGGTGGTTTGTGCCTCTTACTGCCATTGTTGTGGCTTTTCTTGTTGTGGTTTCCGGAAGGATCGACAGGCAGAGCCAGAGACTAATAACAACATCTATGGAAAAGGCGGCGGATATCAGTATCCTCCGCCTTTTGGACTGCATTGATTCATCCAAGGATGCGTCATATCTTTCCTATATAGGAGATTACTGGGCAGAGTATCAGGAGAGCGGTGATTCGGGAAAACTCTACAATGAGGTCACGACTTTTTTGTCTGCGCATTATAAATATGACCCGAGCTTTGACATCACCGTGCTTATCTTTACCGATGAGCCGGAGACGCTCTATTACACCGGCAATACTACCGGCAGGGGAAGCGTTTCAAGGTTCAGGTTCTTCAAGGATCAGGTTCAGGAGAAAGCTCTTTTGATATCAGAAGACCTTGATACCAGGACTGAGTTTTTTGCCATGGGCGGTCATGTATACATGATACGAAACCTGATGGGAAGAGGCTTTAAGAGATATGCGGTCCTTGTCATGGAGATCAATCCCCAGGAGGTATTCGAGAGCTTAAAGAGTGTCTGGGAGTACAGGGGAATGGAGGTCTCTTTTAAGGAAGATAAGCTCTACGGCGAGGGAAGCTATGAGGGCTCGCAGGATATCATCACCTGCACGAGAAAGAGCGTTGACGGCGAGTTTACATTTTCCGTCTCTTATGACGGTACTGCCGTGGGACTGGAAAAGAGATCTATCAATATCACATTTATGATACTGATCGTGTTCCTGATCCCCTTGATAGTGCTCCTGTTCTATTTCTTTAACAAGAGGATCAATAAGCCCATCACGACGCTTACCGCTGCTTCCAAAAAGATCGCAGAGGGTGAGTACGGAGAAGTGGTTGAACAGCCTAAGGGACAGAGCGGCGAGATCGCGGACCTTACAAAGAACTTCAACAAGATGAGCATCAAACTGGGAGAGCAGTTCAACAAGATCTTCGTTGAGGAGATTGCCCTTAGAGATGCCAATATCCACGCCCTTCAGTCTCAGATAAATCCGCACTTCCTTAATAACACGCTGGAGATCATCAACTGGGAAGCCAGGATGAACGGTCAGGAAAAGGTGTCCAGCATGATAGAGGCGCTCTCAACCATGATGAGCGCAACCATGGACAGGAACAGGCAGTCGCTCATCGCACTCAGCGAGGAGCTCGAATATGTAAATGCTTATATCTACATTATCAAATGCAGGTATCAGGACAGGTTTATCTACGAGGAGCATATTGATAAGGCTCTTTTACAGGTCAAGGTTCCAAGGCTCATCATACAGCCTGTGATCGAAAATGCCGTTGAGTACAGCTATTCAGAGGATGGCATCAGGAGAGTCCGGATGGAGATAGAGGGAAGCACAGAGGGCGAGAAGGTTGACATGAGGATCCGGATAATCAACCCCGGTGTTCCCAGTGACGAGGATGCCATCAAGATAAAAGAGCTTTTGACGGATGACATGGATATCAAGCCCCTTGAGGAACGCTCCACCAGGATCGGTATCCGCAATGTACACAGGAGACTGAGGATGCTCTACGGAGCGGAGAGCAGGCTTACTATTGAAACAGACGGAAACGGAAATACTATCAGCACTATTTTTGTCAAAAATTGACAATTTCAGCAATCCGATAAGAACCCGTGCACTGCTATCCTAGAATCAGAAAAAACGTAGTACGATGCGCACAAGGGTATGCGCAGAAGGGAGAGAAAGTATGAAATTTAAAAATCTGACAGCAGTGCTCATGACAGCTATGATGACTATCACTATGGTCGGCTGCGGCAGCACAGCACCTGAAGCAGCTACTGCAGAGACACCGGCTCAGACCGAGGCACCTGTAGCAGAAACACCTGCAGCTGAGGCTCCTGCAGAGACCACAGAGGCTTCCGGCCCTGTAGAGATCACTGTAACAACCACTTTCGCAGGTGAGGATTCCAATGCTCAGAACTACAAGAACGCTGTAGCAGACTGGGAAGCAGCAACAGGAAACACAGTAAGTGATACTTCTGCAACTTCTGATGAGACCTTCAAGACAAGGATCATCACAGACTTTGAGACAGGTTCAGAGCCTGACGTTCTGTTCTTCTTCAATGGAGCAGATGCAAACGATTTTGTTAATGCAGGCAAGGTTGTATCGATCGATGATATCAGAGCAGAGTTCCCTGAGTATGCATCAAACATGAACGACGACCTCATCGCAGCATCTCCTGCAGATGGCAAGAAGTACGCAGTTCCCGTAAACGGATACTGGGAAGCAATGTTTGTTAACACAGAAGTTCTCGACGCTGCAGGCGTAGCAATGCCCGGCGCAGACTATACATGGGATCAGTTCCTTGAGGACTGCCAGAAGATCAAGGATGCAGGCTATGCTCCTATCGCAGCAGCTCTTGGAAACATTCCTCACTACTGGTGGGAGTTTGCAATCTTCAATCAGCAGACACCTGACAACCACCTGGATATTCCAGGCGCAGCAGATGATGCTACAGGCGCTCAGTGGGTAGCAGGACTTGAGGATATCAAGGAACTTTATGAGAAAGGTTTCTTCCCTGATAACACTCTTTCAGCAACTGATGACGAGACCTTCGCTATGTTCACAGACGGCAAGGCAGCATTCCTTCTCGACGGTTCATGGAAGGTTGGCGGTATCGTTGGTTCATGCCAGTCAGATCCTGAGGATCCAAGCACGATCGACGCTGACAAGCTCAGCCACTTCGATGTTACTTACTTCCCCGGCAAGGGCAACAGAAAGACCACAGACATGATCGGCGGACTTTCAATGGGTTACTACATCACAACCAAGGCTTGGGAAGATCCTGACAAGAAGGCAGCAGCAGTAAGCTTTGTTGAGCACATGACAAGCGACGAGGTAGTTCCTTTATTTGCACAGCACACAGCTTCAGCTCTTAAGAATGCTCCTGCTGTTGACGAGACACAGTTCAATGCTCTTCAGGTTAAGGCAATGTCTATGATGAGCGGCGTTACATCTCTTACAGGTGCTGTACAGGATCTCTTCAACGGTGACTGCAGAGTATCAACCTTTGACGGAATGCCTGACATCGTAGTAGGCAATGTTTCTGCAGCAGATGCAGTTCAGGAAGGTATTGATGTCTACAAAGACAGCTTAGAATAATTTAGTTTCGATTTTCCTTTGAATCATGTTTCGGCCGGCAATACATAGTATTCGCCGGTCGAAACTATAAGAGGGGTTACTTATGTCTAACATTTATAAAAGCAGAAAATACATCTTTCTATTTCTTGCTCCTGCATTTCTGTTCATGATCGTTTATCTGTATTATCCCTTTTTTGTAAATATTTATGGCAGTTTTCGCGGCATCAAGAATCTGGGTACTTTTGGAACAAAGTGGAACACTCCGTGGTATGAAAACTACGTGAAGCTGGTTACGGATCCCGTTGTCAGGACTTCACTGAAAAATACATTTATCATGATAATCGCCACCATCGTAGGACAGGTGGGAATAGCTCTTTTGCTGGCTATCCTTGTTGATAATATCGAAAGAGGGACTCAGTTCTTCAGGACAGTGTATTTCTTCCCTATTGTCATTTCAGCTACAGCACTGGGACTTCTCTTTAACCTCATCTTCCTGTATGACAAGGGAATGCTCAACCAGTTCCTGGAACTCTTTGGACGGACCGAGCTCATAGACTGGAAGGGGGAGAAGCTGGCCATTATGACCATGATGATCCCGGTAGTCTGGCAGTATGTGGGATTTTATTTTGTAATACTTCAGACAGGCCTTAACAACATCTCTCAGGAACTCTATGAGTCGGCAGCAATTGACGGCGCTACAAGATTTCAGAGGGTTTGGTATATTTCCCTGCCTCTTTTAAGAAATGTACTGTGCACCTGCCTGACGCTTGGAGTTACAGGAGCACTCAAGGTATTTGATCTTCCCTGGACCATGTTTCCAAAGGGAATGCCTCTTAAGGAGACTTTCCTTACCGGTACTTACATGTACTATCAGACAATGGAAGCCAAGAACGTAGACTACGGCGCAACTCTGGCGGTTCTCATTGTTGTGCTGGGAGTAGTTCTCTCAAGGCTTACAAGACTCGTATTCAAAGAAAGCGAGGACTTCTGATATGAAAAGAAACAAGATAGGCCTTACGGTTTTATACGTGATCCTTGGGGCCTGGGCTCTTACCACAATATATCCGCTCTTCTGGGTTCTGGAAAACTCTTTTAAGGCAAAAGACAAGATCTTGGCAAAGAGCTTTGCCCTTCCGCTGGGAGATCTTTTTACACTGGCCAATTACAAAAGAGCCTTTGACAGGCTTGATATCGGTCACGCATATTTAAACAGCATATTCATTTCCGGCTGTGTAACCGTCGGAGTCATGATACTTGCGGGACTTGCATCCTTTGCCCTTGTAAGATTTGATTTCAAGTTAAAAAAGCTGATGCATACTCTTGTAATTGCAGCAATGATGTTTCCTGTGTTTTCAACCATCATTCCTGTGTACACAATGGAGTCGAGCTGGCATATAACAAATACTTCAAACTGGCTCCTTAACATGATCTCGGTCATACTGCCACAGATTGCAGGAAACATGAGCTTCGCGATAATAGTACTCATGGGCTATGTTCAGTCACTTCCGCTGGAACTTGAGGAAGCAGCGCATCTTGAAGGCTGCTCGATACCTCAGATCTTTTTCAGGATCGTGGTACCTCTCGGAAAGCCGTCTTTTGTAACCGTAGCAATATTCTCATTTTTGTGGAGCTACAACGATCTGTTCACTCAGATGTTCTTCCTGAGAAGACCTGAGATGCAGGCGATAACAAGACTGTTAAATGAGCTTACTTCCAAGGAGGGAACCAACTACGGACTTATGGCAGCAGCCGTTACTCTTGTAATTATTCCGGTAATAGTAGTGTATGTTTTCCTGCAAAAGTATATAATTAAGGGGATGACAGCAGGTGCCGTAAAGGGTTGAGTATGTACAAAGTACTTATTGTTGACGATGAGCCCGTAATAGCAGAGGGCCTTAAGAAAATAGTAGACTGGGAAAAATATAACTGTGTTGTAGCAGGGACGGCTTCCTCAGGAAAAGAGGGGCTTGCCATGGTAGATAAGTGCCAGCCGGACATTCTTTTTACAGATATCAGAATGCCCGGGATGGACGGACTTACAATGCTGGCTGCTCTGCGATCAGAGCACAAGAATCTTCAGGTCATAATACTTACCGGGTACAGGGACTTTGATTATGCAAGGGAAGCTCTTAATCTCGGAGTGTTCAGATATCTGGTCAAGCCTTCCAAGATGAAGGAACTTGATGAAGCCATGGAGAGTCTCTCTGAGAGACTTGCGAGTGTGGCTGAGAGCGAGCAGGAATCCATTGAGGATGACAACACGACCGCCAACAACTTTATAGTCAAGCAGGCGATCAGTTATATCGAACAGCATTATAAGGAGAAGCTGACACTTACCGATGTGGCAGAGAAGGTTTATGTAAGTCACTGGCACTTAAGTAAGCTCCTGAACAGTACGGGCAAGAGTTTTTCTGATGTCCTGAACGAGATCAGGATAGAGAATGCAAAAGAGCTTATGGAGGATTCATCGCTGCATATAGCCGATATTTCCGACAGAGTGGGCTTTGCCGATACAGCTCATTTCTCCAGGGTGTTCAAGAAATACACCGGAATGAGCGCTAACGAGTACAGAAACAAGTTTTTGAGATGAGAGGTTGTTATGAAGATTACAGGTGCGCTTGTCTTCGGGGAAGACAGGAAATTTCATGAAAAAGACCTTTATGTAAAGGATGAGCTGATCACAGACAGCGGGGCTGAAGGGGAAGAAGTCATCGATGCCTCCGGATGTGTTGCAATACCGGGACTTATTGATATCCATTTCCACGGAGCCATGGGAGAGGATGTTTGCGACGGTAATGCTGAGGCATTTGAGAAAATAGCAGCATACGAGGTTTCCCGTGGTGTTACTGCTATGTGTCCTGCTACGCTGACACTGCCTGTGGATGATCTAAAGCATGTGCTTTCGCTTGGAGCGGAGTTTGCGGCTAAGGGAAACAGTAAGTTGTCTGATCTTGTGGGCTTTAACATGGAAGGCCCCTTTATCAGTCCTGTAAAGAAGGGTGCGCAGAATGCAGAGTTTATCAGAAAATGCGATCCCGGGATCGTGGATGAGTTTTACGAGGCGTCTAAAGGTCTTTTGAAAATAATCGGACTTGCGCCCGAGGAGAATCCTGAGTTTGAGAAATATATAGAGGCGGTCAGCGATAAAGTAGTTGTGTCCCTGGCGCACACAAATTCTGATTATGACACTGCAATAAAGGCTTTTAAAGCCGGTGCATGTCACGCGGTACATCTCTACAATGCCATGACGGGAATGAGTCACAGAGAGCCCGGAGTCGTGGGGGCTGTATTTGATTCAAAACATGTGACAGCGGAACTTATATGTGACGGTATCCATATTCATCCGGCTGCTGTAAGAGCCACATTTGAGATGATGGGGCCGGAGAGGATGATCCTTATAAGCGACAGTATGAGGTCCACCGGAATGCCTGACGGCGAGTACGATCTTGGAGGACTTGCAGCCATCAAGAAGGGAAGAGAAGTGAGGCTTAAGGACGGCGGAGCCATTGCCGGTTCCGGAACTGACCTTATGGACTGCTTAAGGACTGTGGTACTTGATATGGGCCTTCCGCTGGAAATTGCAGTTGCAGCAGCTACAATAAATCCAGCAAGGCGTATCGGAATCAGTGATAAATACGGAAGCTTAGAGCCGGGAAGGCTTGCAGATATTGTATTATTAGACAAAACAACTCTGACAATTAAGAAAATTTTAAGAAAGGGATCACCCGTTGGGTGATCTTTTTTGTGTTAAAATATCATTCGGCGACAAAAAAAGTACAATTCTCGACAATGTTATAATGTGAAATTATGTTTCATGCTATAGTTAAAATACAAAAAAGGAATTTCATGCATAAGTCCAAGGGGGCATTTTCATGGAAAAGAAAATGTATGATGAGAACGGTCTTTTGGTCGTAAAGGAAAACTATTGCTGTGAGCACTTTGAACCGGATGACGGAGCACTGGTTCCAATGAAAGAGTGTTGGTGTTGCAAGTGGTCCAATTTCCGGACAGGAAACAGAAATGGCACCAGCGAGACCTATAGCGTTTGCAATTATGCAGGAAATACAAACGTAACAGTAAAATAAATAGGGGTATCCTTTATGGAACGAGGGGATAAGATTACATTACAAGTAAATATGTTTGGTGGGCTTGCTATCAACTATGAGGGGAAGAACATATCAGTCGGCAAGAACAGGACAGCTAAGTATGTACAGCTTTTGGAAATTGTATGGCTGAGCGGAGAAGCAGGAATCCAGAAGGAACAGTTGACCAATATTCTCTATGACAGAGAAGAACAGTCAAACCTTAGCAACAGCTTCAATAACCTCATATATCAGCTTCACAAGCAGATCAAGAAGTCAGGACTACCGGATTATGACTATGTTGTAAATAAAGACGGAATCTTCTTTACGGATGACGCAGTAGAGCTCGACTCAGATGTTCTTAGATTTATCAGCAACATTGAGAAGGCCAGAGCGACAGAAGATGAGGAAGAGGCAATCTCTTTTTACAGAGCAGCCTTTGATGAGTACAAGTCAGAGGTGCTTCCGGAGCTGGCAACACAGGAATGGCTCATAATCAAGAGCGTTCAGTATCAGAAGATGTACGCAGAGGCGGTTGTGGCCCTGGGTTCATACTATGAGAAGAAAAAAGATTATGATACCATGCACCGCATATACAAGAAGGCCGCTGAGCTTTATCCCGATGATGAGTGGCAGATCGGAGAGATCAATGCTCTTATCGGAATGGAGTTATTTAAGGAAGCCTACGCTGTATATGATGAGACTGTAAGATATTACACCGACGAACTTGGTGTTACACCAAGTACCGATCTGCTTGAGTGTTACGACAAGATGAGCCGTCAGATCACAAATACACCCGGCAAGATCCTTCAGATCAGAGACGGGATCCTCGAGCACCGCGGTGCTGTTGCAGGCGATGATGAGGGAGCATATGACTGCTCATTCCCGAGTTTTATTGATGCTTACCATATCCTTAGCCGCAACATGGAGAGAAGCGGACAGTCAGTTTATATGATGCTTCTTAATATCGTGGATTACGAAGGCAAGAGGATCACCAATGTAGCCAAGCTCGAGACAAGAGCTAAGCTTTTACAGGAAGCTATAACACTTACACTTAGACAGGGCGATACCTTCTGCAAGTACTCGGCATCACAGTTCTTACTTCTCCTTGTTGGAACAAACAAAGAGAGCTGCAAGACTGTATACAGAAGGCTTCTTAATAAGTTTAAGCTTTTGGCAGGACCCAGAACAGAACTTGAATACAGCGTTGTATCCTTGGCTGATCTGCCGGACAGACTGGCACAGGCCGAGTAAACAATAGAAATATTGTGGTTTTTTATGAGGAGAAGAATCCGCGTGGCTAATGGCCATGCGGTTTTTTCTTGAATTCTTAATACTTAGTTCACATAAAATTTGCCATAGTATTGTATAATTCTATATAGTGAAATACCAGAAAGGAAGTGGAGAAAGTGGCGGTAGATCACCAGAATTATGGCAACCTCAGTTACAAACCAATACCGGGAAGTGAAGAACCTCTTGCCGATGAAGTGACACAGGTTGATATAGAAAAACTCTTAAGAAAAAGAGATCTCACAGACGAGTTTAAGATCCTTATGATGAAGTATGATTGTGCACTTACTGAAGTAAGGACAAGACTTGGCATTCTCAATAAAGAATTGTCCCTGAGGAATAAGAGAAATCCCTTTGAGTCCATCAAGATGAGACTCAAGACTCCGGTAAGTATTTTTTATAAACTGGAGAGCAAAGGGGTGGACTTCACCATAGACAATATCAATGAGTATTTGTCTGATATAGCCGGGATCAGGGTCATCTGTTCTTTTGTTGATGATATTTATATGCTTTCCGATTGCCTTGAGAGACAGGACGATATAAGGATCATTCAACGCAAGGATTATATTGGAACTCCCAAGGACACCGGATACAGAAGCCTTCATCTTATCATTGAGGTTCCTATCTATCTGACCGAGGAAAAAGAGTACATGAAGGTTGAGGTTCAGTTCAGAACAATTGCTATGGACTTTTGGGCAAGCCTTGAGCATGAGATGAAGTATAAAAAGGACATTGAGAATGCAGAGGTTATTACCGAGGATCTTAAGTTCAGTGCGGACCTGATCAATCAGATAGATATGCGAATGCAACAGATAAGAGACAAGATCTATGCTTCAAAGTAAATAAAAGAGTTTTTACTATAATAAAGGATGCGCAGAAAAAACTGTGCATCCTTTTTCTTCTTATAAATTAGTTTTATCTGGCTGTCCATCTTCCGCTGGCTCCACAGGGAAGAACAAGACCGTTGCTCTTGACAGGAAGACCGATCTCATCGGCTTCAACTTCGCCTTTGTGGATCGGATCTAAAACGGTGTGAAGCATGTAGGATAGAACCGCAGGCTGAAGTCCTGTTGTGTATGAGTTGATAAGGAAGAACAGAGGGTTGTCTGAAAGGAGCTGTGATGTGAGCTTAATAAACGGGAATACGCTGGTCTCAATCTTCCAGATCTCGCCCTTGGGTCCTCTTCCGTAGGAAGGCGGATCCATGATGATAGCATCGTATTTGTTGCCTCTTCTTATTTCTCTTTCAACAAACTTTGTACAGTCATCCACAAGATACCTGATGGGTGCTTCCGATAATCCTGATGAAGCTGCATTTTCTTTTGCCCAGGCAACCATACCCTTTGAGGCGTCTACGTGTGTGACGCTTGCGCCGGCCTTGGCAGCAGAAACGGTAGCTCCGCCAGTATATGCAAAGAGGTTCAGGACTTTTACAGGTCTGTCTGCCTTCTTAATTAATGAAGAGAACCAATCCCAGTTGGCAGCCTGTTCAGGGAAAAGACCTGTGTGCTTAAAGCTGAAGGGCTTAAGATTAAAGGTCAGCTCCTTGTAAGTTATGGACCACTCTTCGGGAAGGTTATGAAACTCCCATTCACCTCCGCCCTTGTTGCTGCGGTGATAATGTCCGTTAGGCTTTTTCCAGCCGATGTGTTTCTTGTCTGTGTTCCAGATCACCTGGGGATCGGGACGTACCAGGAAGTAATCTCCCCATCGCTCCAGCTTCTCACCTGATGATGTATCTATGACTTCATAGTCTTTCCAATTATCTGCTATCCACATATGAATTCTCCGTATTATTAATGAATAAACTTATCAGCATGTACGCATATTGACCTTTGACCCTATATCATAATATACTAAATCGATTTTTGTGACAAATGCACGAAACATAATACATCTATATATGGTAAGAGGCTATATGAATGAACCAACAGGTTAAAATAGATCAAGAAAAACCATTATAAAAGGCTGATTTTGTATTAAAAGTGATTAATTTTCAAAAACTTGTTGCATATGCACAAAAAATGTTTTATACTAACAAACGCTGTGACATGATAGCTATGAAGCGTGAGGTTGCTGCTTATCCAGTTGAGCAGGTTTTCCGTGGAGCGAATGTCTAGAGGCCGGAATAATGGCCAAACAAACTGACGACAAGTCACTGTACAGACAATTGTAAGTCTGCCGACTAACCCAAAGGCAGAAACGACGTGTAGATGGTTCCAAGGCCTTACTTTGTGTTAAGGACCAGGACACACACGGGAGAGTGTACAGTCACCGCTTGTCGTACTTAGATCAAAAAGTGCGAAAAGGAGGCGACTTTTTTTATGGCAAATCAGGTAATGAGAATTACTCTTAAGGCTTATGATCATCAGCTTGTTGATGCATCAGCCAAGAAGATCATCGAGACAGTCAAGAAGAACGGATCTCAGGTTAGTGGACCAGTGCCTCTTCCTACTAAGAAGGAAGTTGTAACAATCCTCAGAGCGGTTCACAAGTATAAGGATTCCAGAGAGCAGTTCGAGCAGAGAACTCACAAGAGACTTATCGATATCATCACACCTACATCCAAGACAGTTGAGGCTCTTCAGAGACTCGAGATGCCTGCAGGTGTTAACATCAATATTAAGATGAAATAATTCATCTTGATAATATAGAAACTATCAATTCACCTCTACTAGTATGATGCAAGACGCATGATGCCGTGGTAACTGGAGAATTGTCAGATGACAATTGACGACATTGCGAACGAATTAAGCATCCGCTGTAGACGTAATAAGGAGGTAAAACACATGAAGAAGGCTATTTTAGCTACTAAGGTCGGAATGACCCAGATCTTCAAAGAAGACGGTTCACTGGTTCCTGTAACTGTTCTTCAGGCAGGACCATGCGTGGTAACACAGATCAAAACAGTTGAGAACGATGGTTACAGCGCTGTTCAGGTTGGATTTGTTGACAAGAAGGAAAAGGTTGTTAACAAGGACAAGAACGGTAACAAGACAATCTACCACCGTCACGGAGCAACAAAGGCTGAGCAGGGACATTTCAAGAAGGCTGGAGTTTCTTGCAAGAGATATGTAAGAGAGTTCAAGCTTGAGAATGCTGCAGAGTATGCTCTTGGCGCTGAGATCAAGGCTGATATCTTCGCAGAAGGCGACAAGATTGATGCTACAGCAGTTTCAAAGGGAAAAGGATTCCAGGGTGCTATTAAGAAGAATGGTCAGCACAGAGGACCTATGGCACATGGTTCCAAGTTCCACCGTCATCAGGGTTCTAATGGTTCAAGTTCAGATCCCAGCCGCGTATTCAAGGGCAAGGGAATGCCTGGTCACATGGGCAGCGTAAAGGTAACAGTTCAGAATCTTGAGGTTGTTAG
>JAFSTR010000190.1 GCA_017445665.1 Butyrivibrio sp.
GGGGTTCATGCTGCTGGCAATAAAGGAAGAATTCTCAAGTGTACTTCTTCCGTAAACTTCCTTGTCAAGGAAAGGAATAGCCTGGTTCTTAAAGTCCTCAAAGAACTCGCTGTAGAGTCCGCTTCTTAAGAGCTCAAGCAGGTACTTGTACTCCATGTGAAGCCAGATTGACTCGTTCTCAAGCCATCCGGGTGTGAAGGATTTACATCTTCCATACTCAAAGCTTGCATTCTCGAGAGAAGCATTGACCTTGTACATGGAGAGCTTTTTGTCATAAAGGTCACTTGCCTTCACTCTGTCATAGATCTTTTTCTTCTCTTCATAAGTGTTCTCAAGCTTAAAGAATCTTACAGGTCCCTCAAGGAAGTAAGGAACATTCTGAACCTTGAAGTTCCTTGGATATATTCCGTCTTCCTTCTTGTCATACTCGGTTACTTCGAAGGTGAAGTATCCGGGAGCGATTCCCTTACCGAGGTCAAAGGCCTTGGATACACCCTTTTCCAGTCTCTTTTCCATAAGACCGAGAATCTCAGCTGCATCTGCAGAGCTGATGGTCTTCTCCTGTTCAAAGAGCTTGCCGTAAACCTCATCTCTGTAGCCCTCAAGAGCAGCATTTCTGTTATCCCAGAGCTCAAAGTCAGTAGAAAACTTAGTCTCAATATCCTTAAGGTTCTCGATAAATTCAACAGAATCTGCAGGAAGTGTAATGTCTGCGCCGAACTTTTCAATTGCATTCTTAGTGAATCTGATCATCCTGAGGAGCTCATAACTCTCGTTCATGGATGAGCCGAACATTCCGGGCATTCCGTTGAGTGCATCGTACCATCCGGGCTTACCGCCCTCCATCATAACGCCCATACCCTCAGGATCAAGGGCAGCAAACTTGCAGGCTGATAACAGGACAAGCTTGGACAAAAGACTCATCTCAATATCCCTGCCGTCTGCATAGGTCTCAAAGCTGCCTTCTTTTACTGCGTTATCTCTTTTAGCAAGATAGTAGTACTGACGAAGACCGTTTTCAGTCTCCTCGTATTTCTTATGTCTTGGAAGGATCTCTACCTTTGCCTCAAAGGCTTTAACCCTGGTGTCTACCAGAAGTTCTTTTTCCTTATCCGGATAAACCTCAAGGAAGTCCTCGATAAGATCAAGGTTGTAGGTCCAGTGATCTGACCAGTAGCCCTCACCAAAGTCTCCGTTGATGGTCTCCGTAGCCTTCTCCATTACCTTGGTAAAGATCTCTTCGCACTCCTTGTCGTTAATGCCCTTCATTGAATCCTTGATAGCTGATACCAGCTCACCCGGTGTAAACGGCTGCTTAAGCTCAACTTCACCGAGGGCATTCGGATTTACATTGAACCTGAGCTGCTCGATCTTAAGCGGATTGTAGCCGTCCATCTGGATAAGAGAATAGAATCTTCTTATGTTCTCATCACCGACTATGCGGCTGAAGAATGTATCGCATCTTCTGTTCTGGTTGACGTCTCTGAAGTTACCGTTGCCCTGTGAATAGAACTCAGGTGACATTGAGAAGTAGTTGTAATCTCTCTCAAGATCGCCGTGCTTTCTGGAATATACATAGAAAGTATGTCCTCCGGGAAGTGATATTGGCTTACCTCCTCTAAGGACGTTATCCATGTAGTTATATCTTGTATAGTCATCAAAGGCCTTGTTTGCTGTTGATGTCGCAACATCATTTGTAAGCTCATCTGTAAGCCTCTCAGCCTCTTCAAACTTCTCTTCAAAGTACTTTGGAGCAATATCTCTTTTAAGGAAATCATCAAAGATATCCTTGTTTCTTACCTGTCCGATGAGCTCATAAAGAGTCATGCTCTCACCGCTGCCAAGAGTCTTCTTCCTCGCAAAGAAGCATGTCGGGAACTCGTTTGATACGTTCTGCTCTTTGGTCACAAGTTCGTCAAAAGAGCTTTCCGCAAAGCCCACAGCCTCTGAAAGAGAGAGGTCGTAGCCAAATACGAGTCCGGGATCTACGATGGTGTGAAGGTCATTTCCGTCTTCATCGACGGCAAATCCGAAGTTACCGCCGGGAACCTTCTTAACTACAGCTGAATCCTCCATGGAGAATCTTACCCTGAAGAAAGGTCTCTTTTTATCAGCATCCTCAACCTGCATGTAAGCCTTGGTTGTCTGTACCATGTTCTTCATGACATCCAGCATACATCCGTAAGGAATAAGCGCAGGCATTCCGTCAAGGACTTCAAGCTCACGGCTCTCAGCGCCTGTGTTGGTGATGGTCACCATTCTCATAAGAGCACCGATCTCCTCGCCGGGAAGAGTTGCGTATTTGACCTTGACATCAAAGCCGTGCTCATCGTCTTTATCCTCGATGGTAAGAGTGTTCATATGGATTTCCATATCGGCATTTGATGTGTTTTTTACAAAGGGCTCATAGACCATTCCTGCAGTCTTGATAAAGGTCCTGAAGCCTGTTCTTGATACGTTCTGATATGCAGTATGTGCGGGATAGAACTCCATGATGCTGTGGTCTTTATCCTGCACGCCAAAGCTTACAACAGCCTGTCCTCTGTTTACGTAGTAGCACCAGATAGGTGTTCCCTTGATTCCTGCAATTCCGGGAAGGAAGCTGGCAAAGGGGCTCTTCTTGCCGTAGCCTTTCATTACATCCTTAACTTCATTCATGTTTTTCATTAACACACTCCTCATTAGCTTTATAGATAAACTTCTATTACATGCTTGCCGTCACTTAAAGCATCGATATCTGCTGCCTTAAGAACAGCTCTTTTACCTGCTTCAACTGTGATCTCTTTTCCATCTGCAAGGGCCTTTGTCACCTGATAATCACCAAACTCTTTCTTATCAGGATTGATAAACCTGACCTCAAACTCTTTTCCCCTGAAAGGAAGAGTTATGGCTGCATTGCCGCTGTTATCAAACTGCTCTGCCACAAGAGCCGGCTGCATTACAAGATCTCCTGCCTCTCCCCTTACGCCAAAGCTCTGGGTAACAACAGTCATCATCATCCAGCTTGCAGCTCCGGTAAGATAATTGTACAAGCCTCTTCCCTCTGCATTGAAGTACTCGGGAACGCCGGGATATATCCTGCTGACCTCAAAGTTTGAGGAAGCCTTGTACAGTGTGTTGAGCGCCTTGAAGCCTTCCTTGGCAAATCCTCTCTTGTACAGTGCGTTTCCGAACATAACTGCCATATGGGAAAAGACAGCTCCGTTCTCCTTATCGCCGTAGGAGAATCCGAACATTCTTCCTAGGTCTGTTCTGAGTGCCTTAAAATCTGTGTTGAGGCGATATCCGCCAATGCCCTCTTTATAGAGGTACTTGTCGGCACTCTTTATGATCTCTTTTACATTTTCTTCCTGTGCCGTGCCTGACATTACAGAGAAAACCTGGCCTGTGAGCATCATTCTGATGTTCTTGCCATCAGGAGTGTCAAACTCGCCCTCAACTCTTTCTCCGTTGTCATCATAATATCCGTTAAACCAGCCGTTTCCTTCGGAGTCTGTTACCCACTCCTTGTCCCTGATCTGGTTCATCATAAACTCTGCCTTTGTCTCAAGAGCTTTAGCAATCTCTTCTAATGAGACTTCCTCTTTATCCCCTGATACTTCATGGGATACCTTGTCCATGTAGTTCATAAGAAGCTCTCTCTTCTTAGAAGGTGAGGAAAAGAGCTCTGTGCCGTCCGCAAAAATAAGATCCTTAAGCTCAGCAGCCAGAGGTGCTGTGGTCTTGCCTGATTCACCGGCGTAGAGTCTTATGTATTTTGCAATATCAATAAGGTTTCCTGCATATCCACAGGTGAAAGCTACGCTCTCTCCCTTGTGGGTTGCCATATCAAGAGCGTCATTCCAGTCTGCGCCGCGAAGTCTGATCTCGCCGTTATCTCCGACATCATAGAACGCAGATACATTTTCAATAAGGATGTGCTCAAGAACACTTCCCTGATATTCAGCGCCTTTTTTGTCCTTCTGAACAACGCCGTAGCCCTCGCTGTACTCTGCATCTCTCTTCTCTGCTCTGCATACAAGAGCATCCTTGAAGTAAGTAGCATTCTCGCCAAGGATCCTGATATCTCCGGTCTGATCCATGTAGAGCTTCAAGGTAAGAAATGGCCAGAAGCCGTGATCCATCCATACACGCGGGATTCCGTTTCTGTCTGCCTTGAACTCGCCGGGCTTGTCACCGATGATGGTGGCATTTGTTCCGTCAAATCTTACGCCCTTGAAGTTGTCTATGATCATCTTCTTGACACCATCGGGGTCTGTAAGAAGAAGGGCAAGACAATCCTGCCATAAATCTCTCCAGCCTCTTCCGCCTCTTCCGTAGTCGTGATGAGGAAGGAAAGAGCAGCCGTAGATCCTTCTAAGCTGCGGCTGGAAGGTGATCCATTCCATATAGTTATCAAAACCTTCATCCCCGGTCTTAACGTGGATGTTTGTCAGGTTGTTCCAGTAGTCTTTTGTTTCGTTGAAGATCCTGTCTGTATCCTCGCTCTTTCTGATAGCTGACAGAGCATCCGCCATGTCTTTTTCCGGATCTGTTGTTGCACCGATCGCAAGCCTGAAGGATACCGACTCTCCCTTTTTAAGTGTTACCTTTTCAAACTTAAGGGCTCCGATCATCTCTTTTCCATCCACCTTAAAAGGTGCCTTCTTCCAGGAAGGTGAATCTATATCCAGAAGAGTTCTGGGACGCAGGAAGGTTCCGCCCTCTCCCAGGAAAAGATCTGCATCTGCAATAAACTCTGTTGGAGAAGCGCCGTCCACTCCTGCTCCGAGCACAAAATAAGTTGTGTCGTTGATCTGATGTCCTCTTTCATCAAATGACAGAGTAGGCTTAACTACAACGCCATCTGCGCACGCTTTGCCTCTGTTTAAAAGAGATGTCACATGCCTGTGGTCTCTTAAGTTGTCTGCACTTCTTCCGTAGATGGGAATTGCAGCTACAGGTGTAAAGACTGCATCTGATTCAGCGTTATTTGTAATCTTAATATTCATGATCTCAGAAGGAGTATCAAGAAGAGAAAAGATTGTAACCTCAGCTGTTACAGATCTCTTTTTATCGGTCCTTGTAACCTTCTGCCACATGCGACCGCCTTCAAGGACCACCTTGTCCTCAGCATCAGTAAACCTGTCTGCTTCCTGCCCTGCAGATGCTCCGCAGGCAGACCAGATTCCGTCTTTGTAAGCAAGAAAGAAGTTTCGCGTATCCCTGTCACTGTGAAGATTTGAAATGCTCTTTGGTGCTATAAGAAAGTGGTTCTGATCCAGCTTGGCATCTCCGCCAAAGTCAGGTGAAACCGCACTTCTAAGGCCGGTATTGCCTGCAACGGGAATGTAAAGTCCGCTGCTGTGCTGTGGATTCTCCATCCTGAAGTCTCCGCCCTTACCGGTAAATTTGTATCCGCTCATGTTAGTTGTCCTTTCAAACAGGTATTAGTCAAATTTCAAAATAGTGTTAAGTATACGTCTTGCGCAAGGCTCAATATCCGCTCTTGTGATTGCGCCCATCTCCATGGCCTTTTTAACTCTCTCAGGGAATCCGCAGGCCATCTTAAGATCGTTGCCTGCCTTGATCTCCTTGTAATGCTCTCCTCTGGTCCACCAGTCTGAGGTTACCATTCCCTTGTATCCCCACTCATCACGGAGGATTCCTGTAAGGAGGTCTCTGTTCTCTGATGCCCTGTGTCCGTTGATGGCGTTGTAGGAAGACATGATAGTATAAGGCTCTGCCTCTCCTACTATGATCTCAAAGGCCTTCAGATAGATCTCTCTGAGTGCTCTCTCTGAAACTCTTGAATCGCTGTGCTTTCTGTTGGTCTCTTTATTGTTGCAGGCAAAATGCTTGACACTTGCGCCCACTTTGTTGCTCTGGATTCCTCTTACCATGGCTGCTGCCATTCTTCCTGTGAGGTAAGGATCCTCTGAGTAATACTCAAAGTTTCTTCCGCACATGGGATTTCTGTGGATATTGATGGCCGGTGTAAGCCATACGCAGAGGTTGTTCTCCTTAAGCTCCTCTCCGCCTGCACAACCTATCTGCTCAGCGATCTCACGGTCCCAGGTGCATGCTATAAGTGTTGAGCACGGAAATGCTGTGGTAAGAACTCCTGTCTCGGGAGCGATACGCACACCTGCAGGTCCGTCTGCTGTCTGGGCATTGGGAACCCCGTACTCAGGAAGATTGCCCATTCCAAAGACATTTCCGACACCGGTATTGGGCTGACCGCCTACAAGGTGGATCAGTTCTTCATCTGAGAGCTGTGAAATGAACTCATCAAGTGTTACCTTGCCCTCTGCCACATCAAAGAGTGTCTTGGCACCCTCCTTAAAAGGCCTTGTGAGGTAGTGCATCTCTCTGCTTCTCTCATACGGAGTAAGAGCCTCTTCTGTTCCGGGCTCCATTTTTTCAAATATACATTCGTTGATATCTCTTGCCTCGCCTAAAGGAAGTTCCTCGTAGCTGCCGTCTGATAACATTCTCTTTTTAAGGGATACAGGTGCCACCTTGTGGCTGAGCTTTTGTACTGTGATGTCCTCAGCGTTATCCCATGCAAAGTCTGTCTTCACCGCATCTCTTACGCTGTTTCCGATAAAAAACTCATAGTTTCCCTTCTCAAGTACGTAAGCTGCCTCGTCAACCTTGCCGAGGTCATCATAGGAAGCCATAGCCTTTTTGGTCACTGTAAGTGTTATCTGCTGACTCTCGCCTGCTCCGAGCTCTTTTGTCTTAACGAAGTCTCCAAGGGCTCTCTCAGGTTTGCCAAGCTTGCCCTGAGGTGCTCTGTAGTAGAGCTGGACTACTTCCTTACCGGAGACTTTCCCTGTGTTTGTAACCTTTACATCAAAGCTAAAGCCATCCCCGGTCTCTTTTGCCCCGGTAACCGCAATATCAAAGGTTGTGTAGGAAAGGCCGTATCCGAAAGGATAGATGACCTTGTCTTTTGCCCCGGGAATTGTCTCAAAATATCTGTATCCGACATAAACATCCTCTGTATACTCTACATAATCAAAGGATTCATGGAAATTCTCAGTTGAAGGGTAGTCCTCAAGTCTTGCTGCAAAGGTATCTGCAAGCTTACCTGAAGGATTGACATCACCAAGAAGAATGTCAGCTGCTGCATCTCCGCCTTCCATTCCGCCCTGGTTCATATAGAGGGCAGCATTTATCGCTTCGTCTCCTGCAATGAAGCTGCAGTCGATGATCCCACCAACGTTAAGGATGGCAACTACATTTTTGAAGTTGTCCTTAGCAGTCTGTATCATCTCTTTTTCCTTGGCAGAGATATAGAAGTCTCCGTCGGGGAAGATCTCTGATGAGAAAGAAGGCATGCTTCTGCTCTGAGGCCATGGATTGAACTCCTGATTGCACTCAATGCTGCTGCGATCCCAGCCCTCACCTGAAAATCTGCTTATCATAACAATAGCAGTATCAGAAAATGCTGCTGCCTCTTTAAGCATATCTGCAGGAACAGCCACCTCTTCTGTCATTCCGGGACATCTTCCGGATTCATACTGCTTCTTCATCTCATCTTTATATAAATCTATCATGGGTTCAAAGACTGAGACGCCCTTAGCTTTCAGGCCGTCGTACAAAGAATGAATGTAGGCGCAATAGACATCGCCTGAACCACCGCCGCCCTTTACGTAGTCAACGGCTGCTTTGCCCATAAGGACAAGCTTCTTATCTTTCTCAAGCGGAAGGGTTCCGTCATTTTTTAAAAGAACCATTCCCTCCTGTGCTGCCTTTCTTGATATAGCAATGTGCTCGCCACTGCCTGTAATTCTCCTGTCTCCTCTAAGAGGAAGCGCAGGCTGATAATTAAGTCTTGCCCATTTTTGCATAAAAAAAACACCTCCAAAGAATATAGCCACATTTTACCATGTTTATATGGTATGAAAAGAGCTTTTTTTCTATGAAGGTGTGAAAATTCTATAAATGAGCAGAACTATAAGCCGGGTTATGTCGTGAATGATCATCTATCTAGGACTGCTGTCACCAACAGCCTCAAGCGACCCACCTGAGAGCGAACCGGGCCGGCTCATGGCTCTCTTTTCGGTCTTGCTTCGGA
>JAFSTR010000191.1 GCA_017445665.1 Butyrivibrio sp.
TATGCTGCCCGAGAACAAAATGGTGTTCTGAGGAACCACAGCCAGATGCTTTCTGTAGCTCTGGAGATTTATCCTGCTTATATCTTTATCATCAATAAGGATCCGTCCGCTTGTAGGCATTCCAAAGCCCACGAGAAGGTTCATTATGGTTGACTTTCCGGCTCCGGACTCGCCGACAAAGGCCACAGTCTCGCCCTTATTGACATGAAGATTTATATCATGGACAGTATCATCCTCACTGTCAGGATATGTGTATCCCACATTTTCAAAGGTAAATTCACCCTCTATATCACTCAGCTCCTCTTTATCAGAACTGTCTTCAACATACTCAAATTCAAGAATCTCGCCGATACTGCTCACGGACTCAAGGCCCTTTGAGATAACAGGAAGCAGTGTCAAAAGAGATGACACCTGTCCTACAATTGATGTGAAGTAGCTCTGATAAAGCACTACATCTCCAACCTGAACCCTGCCTCTTACAGCCAGTATCGATGTAAAAGCAAGGCAAAGAACCTGAAATATCTGGAATAGAGCCCAGCTTACAGCTCCGAAATTTCCCTGGATGATGTCCAGATTGTAACCGGCCTGAGCAATGAGGTCCACCTGGGTATCCATCCTTACTATCTCCTCATCCTCCAGGGCGTGAGCTCTGGTAACAGGCACCAGCTGTACCATCTCCATCACCTTGGCCGAGGTCTCTTCCATCTCTTTCCTGAATTTCTGATTATGCTTCTTGATGGGCTTTTTAAATGTCACGACCAGCACAGCAGCCAAAGGAACCATAAACAGGAAAAACAAAAATACCACCAGGCTCTTCGTTATGGTAACAATAAGAGCTACTGACATGTTGATGAAGATATTTATCAGTGAAACAAATATCTGGTCAGACAATGTCTCAATAGCCTCAACATCCCTTATGACCTTTGACTGAAGCCTTCCCGAGAGTATATCCTTCTGGTGGGGAATGGACATTACCTGGATCTTGTGCACCAGTGCACTTCTAAGTCCCGCCTCCACCTTTCTTACCGACTTACTCCTGAAGTGAATATGAAGGTAATTCATGGGAACGTTTAATATCAAAAGAAATATCATCAGCACTATGTTAAAGACAATAAGAGTAATTATATTGGGCTTATGACCGTTGATGGCGTTTATGATATTGGCCGTGACAATTGGCAATATCCACACAGGAGAATGCTTTATCACATAAAAAAAAGTAGACCACAAAAAGTTAAGGTACATGCCCTTGTAGAACCCTATCAGAGTCAGCAAAGGGCTTCCCTTGTGTTTTGCATAGCTCTCGAAATAAACGTCTGTATCCAGTTTCATTAGTGCACCCTAACCCTTTATGTATTTTTTAATATCTTATATAACATTGTACTCATCTGCCCTGAAAGAGACTGTAAGCTCTTCCTCCCCTGCATAAGCGTACATTCCAAGCAGCGCTCCGGTGAATCTCTTGCCCCTGCTGAGTCCTTCATCACACAGGTAAAAGACATTTTCAAGAACAGTAAACTGCTCTTTTTTGCCGCTCTCATTTATGTCATAGCTAAGGCTTCTTTTCAGATGATCAGTATCCATGCCAAGCCTAATGGATTTTGCATCACTCCTTAAAGGCTCTTTTGCCAAAAGAGCTCTGTCCTCATCTCCAATATGCTCGCACTCATAAAGATATAACCCGGTGTCCTTTTTTACAATACCGAATTCAAAGAAAGTATTCTCATCGTAATAGCCCGTAATTCCAGCGCTTTGTCCCACGGTCATTGAAGGGATATCCATGGTGACGGAATAAGAAAAAGCAAAAGCCGTCTGCCTTCTCAGGACTATGTTCCGACTGTCAACGCTTGATAAAGGCGCCTTGCTTCCACGGATCACAAATCTCCTGCTATCCGGGGCGCATTTGACATCTTCGCATCTAAAGGGGCGCGGCGTCATGTATTCCATATAAAGTCCGCAGGGTGAGAGCTGCTCTCGCTTACCGGCCTTATTCACTTTTTCCACAGCCTCATCTGTATCGGGATAAGGTTTAAGCTGCATGGCTGACGGTCCCTTTAATCCATTTACAACGGGCCATCCGTCCGGCGTCCAGGTCACTGGATCCAGGGCAGTTTCTCTTCCGAGAATACTGTATCCGTCTCCGACCTGTCTTCCGCACAGATATACCATGAACCATCTGCCGTCAGCTGTCTCCACCAGATCTCCGTGTCCGCATCTCTGAAGGGCTGCTCCGTCATCCGTCTGTCTCATTATAGGATTATAGGGACAGGGTTCATATAATCCAAACAGCTCTTTTGACCTGGAAACAGTAACCCTGTGACCGGGCCCGGTACCGCCCTCTGCCTCAAGCAGATAGTAATATCCGTCTTTCTTGTAAAGATGAGGTCCCTCCGGAGCCCTCTTATGATCTCCGTAATAAAGGAGCTGTGCGTCGGATATCTTATGCGTTGCTGTCTTATCCAGCTCAAATATCCTCGCTCCCCGGTTTAAAAGCATGTATCTGCGTCCGTCATCATCACTAAAGATGCTTGGATCGATTCCGTCTTCATCGATAAAAACAGGCTCAGTATAAGGTCCTTGTGGCTTATCCGAACTTACCACTATCTGTCTTCTGTAGGTAGGCGGAACATCATTGAGCCTGTAGGTTGCTGTAATGTAGAATCTGCCCTCATAATATGAAATATCCGGAGCCCAATATCCACGGCCACCTTCAAGTTCATCAAGGTGAGCCCACTCGGGATTTGTAATGGCATGTCCAATTATCTCCCAATGTATGAGATCTCTTGAATGCGAGATCGGAATACAGGGAAAAAAGATAAAAGAAGAATTGACCATATAGTAGTCATCACCGACTCTTGCGATTGACGGATCCGGGAAAAATCCCGTCCTTATCGGATTGTGATAATAGTCCTCATATTTATGCCCATAGCGGTTTTCAAGATATTTTTCAATATCTGCAAATCCCCGGGCCAATGAATCTTCCGGATACTCATCAGCCACAGCCCCAAAGCTTTCTCTTATGTCATGAACAATATCCCAGGGCGTAACAAGGTCTTTGTCTCCTTCAAGCGGATCCATTCCGCATCTCTCCACGAGATACCTGAATACTTCGATATCCCCTGACCTTACGCCGTAGTGCAGGACATTCCTGTGTTCATCGTCATACTCATTGAGACTTATCCGCGAATACTCAACAAGGTATTTAAGGATATCAAGATTTCCAAGCTCTGCAGCTTCAAACAGAGCCTCCTTGCTTACAATGGAGGGCTCGTTTATCAGTATCTCTTTTAACCTTTCCGGGTCGTTACTCCTGATCGCTTCTAACATTGCAGTTCCTCTACGATAAAGCTCTTAAAATCAGCATGTCCACACTGTTTACTCTCATCTCCTGAAGATAGCGCAAAAATTCCAAGCTTTGCCCCAACCCAGGTGTGATCTGAAGGCGTAAATTCTATGCCCAGATCTGTCATTGAATTCTCCTTGTCTGTATCAGGATCAAAGCCCTTGCAGTTTTCAAAAGAGAGATATACCCTTAGTTTCATAGGATCCTGTCCGGGCCCCGGTGATACATTCTGAAAATATGTATCTTCTCCGGTAAAGGTCATGACCCACTTTATGCTATGAGCCGCTTCTTCAAGGCTCAGCTTTTTATCATCGGCAAGCTTCTTAAGCGGGACAGAAAGATCAACCACTTCACATTTGTCCTTGTCTCCGCCTTCAGAATGAATGGTCTTTACAAAGTACTCTCCGTTTTCATCCCTCTCAACGTATGCTGCCACGTACTGACCGCCTGTCATGCAGACACCTGCTCTGTCTCCGGCTTCAAGGCCTGTTGCATCCATGACTGTCTCTGCCTCAAACGCAGGGTATATAAGTTTTTGTGTAAGAACATTGGCACTGCGCCACAGCACCGGCTTCTCGTCATGTGAGGGATTCAGGCAAAAGAGCCTTAGACCATCCGTTACAGATCCATCTTCATCTGTCACTTCTCCATAGAAGCTCTCTTCGTGATCTCCCATCCATTGCCACATAAGCCCCGGTTCTCCAAAGGTAAAATCATCCGAAGCCTCAAGATACATCGGTTCTTCTTTGATCATAACAGGCTTATCAAGCTCAAAAGCAGGCTTTCCAACTCCGTTTTCATCAGGATCAATACCTATAACCGGCCAGTTATCATCATTCCAGGTAACAGGCTGCAGATGGCATATTCTTCCATAGAGTCCTCTGTCCTGAAAATGAAGGAAAAACTCTTCTCCAACAGGAGTATCAACGAGGCCGCCCTGATGAGGTCCGTTAATGACCGTATTTCCCTGCTCCATAACCTTTTTGATCTCATATGGTCCATAGATATCTTTGGATCTTAGCACCACCTGATATCCCTCTCTTACACCTCCTGCAGGCGCAAAGATGTAGTAGTACCCGTTTCTTTTGTATACCTTGGGACCTTCTATGGTAACAGCCGGATGCTCAGGATCATTACCGTCAAAGACAAAAT
This sequence comes from Butyrivibrio sp., assembly GCA_017445665.1. Classification (GTDB taxonomy): domain Bacteria; phylum Bacillota; class Clostridia; order Lachnospirales; family Lachnospiraceae; genus Butyrivibrio. The sequence goes on from JAFSTR010000191.1 coordinate 4,493, forward strand.
GATCCTCGCTCATAGACTTAAGTCCGTCAGGACTTATCTCAAAAATTCCGAGAATACTCTTAAATCCGATCCTGCTTTTTGCATATCCGTGAATGATATAAGCTCTGCCGTCATCATCCCAAAACGGACACGGATCGATAAGTCCCTTACCTTCAAGGACAAGCTGTGGTCTCTCCCACTCCCCCAAAGGGTCCTTAGTCCTTACAACGTAGTAACCCTCATCAGGCATTCCGTAATAGATGTAGAACATTCCCTCGTGGAATCTGATAGCCGGAGCCCAGACTCCTTCAGAATGCCTCGGGATCATAAATCTCTCCTGCCCTATGTTTTCAAGGGCATAATTAACCAGGCTCCAGTTCACAAGGTCTTTTGACACAAGAATTGGAAGCCCCGGGGTGTAGTTAAAGCTGCTGGCAGTCATAAAAAACGTATCTTCGACTCTTATAACATCCGGGTCCGAGTAATCTGCAAACAGCACAGGATTTCTGAATTTATTTCCAAGATCAGAATATGTTTTCATGTCTCAATCATCCGTTTATCTCTATTTTTGTAGTGTCTTTTACAAACTCATCATCCGCAAGGAGGGATGCATAAACTCCGCCAAGCTCCAAAAGTCCCTTTGCGATCATTCCTGCATAGAGCATAGCCCCCTCATACTTTAGATGAGAGTTGTCGATCTTGCCCTCCGGGGCCCAGTCAGCCTCGCCCGGTGCAAGATTCATGTAGTATTTCTTCGAAGCTTCATCTCCTGTTTTGATAAGAAAATCCCTACTCATGGTAAAAAGATCTATCACAGGAACGTCAAACTTTTCTGCCGCTTCCTTCATCCCTTTTACATACTCTGTATGTTCAGAAGGTTTAAGACTTCCGTTTTCATCAAACAGCCTTCTCTCCACAGAAGTTATAAAAACGGGGTAAGCCCCCTTGTTTCTTGCGACATTTACAAACTTGCCAAGATTTACGATAAATTCTCCGTGAGGATCGGTATATCTGGCAGGATCATTGATCTTCTCATCATTATGTCCGAACTGGATAAAAAGAAAATCTCCTTTGGTGATCTCGTTGTAGATCGGCGCAAGTCTGGATTCATCAATAAAACTCTTTGTGCTTCGTCCGTTTACCGCTCTGTTGCAGACTGCAACATCCATTGCTGTAAACCTGTCAAAAGCCTGACCTATTCCTGTCTGAGGATAGGTAGATGCCTTGTTGGTGGCTACCGTTGAATCTCCCGCCCAAAATATATGTCTCATTTTCTGCTCCTTCAAAAACAGCCGTCCAAGCTATAAACCTGGACGGCCTGTTTAAGTATACATATTATTTTAAAATTACTCTTTTACGGCTCCTACGTTAACACCCTTTACGAAGTACTTCTGAAGGAAAGGATAAAGAAGCATGAAAGGAAGGATCGCACATACAATTGCTGAATAGTAAAGTGTACTCTGTGATACCTTATATGCTGTTGTAGGCGTATCTCCGTCCATGACCATAACTCTCAGAATGTACTGGAAGTTAACCTGATCACGGTTTGTGATGTAGATCTGAACTGTTGAATAATCATTCCATACTGTAACGGCATACATAAGACCGATTGAAGCAAGAGCTGCCTTTGAAAGAGGAAGCACGATCTTGAAGAAGATTCCCATAGGGGAGCATCCATCAATCTCAGCTGCTTCAAACAGTGATCCGGGGATACCTTCAAAGAAGTTACGCATAAGAACCAGGTTGTATACGTTCATACCATGCTTAACAACAAGTACCCACATGTTATTGGTAAGACCGAGCTGTTTCATTACCAGGTACTCAGGGATCATACCACCTGAGAAGATCATGGTGAAGAGCAGGAAGTATGCAAACAGTGTTCTTCCGGGCATATCATACTGTGACAGAACGTATCCACCAAGGGTTGACATTACAAGACCGAGAAGTGTTCCGAAAACAGTTGTGATAACTGAGTTAAGGAATGGTCTGTAAAGCTTAGCTGTATGAAGGATTGTTCTATAACCGTCAAGTGTTGGTTCATTAGGGAAAAACTGGAATTTGTAAACACCAACAGCGTTGAAGGAATCAACAACAACCTTCCAGATTGGGAAAAGAACTATAATTCCCAACAAAATAAATACTATGTAATTTACTACATCAAATGCATCGGTCTTTCTCTTACGACCTGCACCAAATTCTACTCTCTTTGCCATCGTAAGCCTCCTTAAATAATACCGCGACCGCGGACTTTCTTGCTGGCCCAGTTACAAATAAGTACCAGTGCACATCCAACAAGTGACTTGAAAAGACCTACCGCTGTAGTATATCCGTAGTTAGGGATAGCTGTCATAAAGGTCTTACGATAGATGTATGTTGAAATAACATCTGAAACAGCAAATACTCTGTTGTTGTACATAACGAATACTGACTCGAAGAGGTTAAGAACCTTAGCCAGATTCAGGATAAGTACGATAATGATCGTGTTGAGAAGCTCAGGAACTGTTACGTACCAGATCTTCTGAAGTCTTGTAGCACCATCGATATCAGCTGCTTCATAGAGCTCGGGGTTGATTCCTGCAAGGGTTGCAAGGAAGATAACTGTTCCCCAACCTGTCTCCTTCCAGATATTTACCAGATAGTAAACAGGTCGCCAGAGCGTAAGCTCATGCATGAAGTCAATACTCTCTTTTATAAGTCCCCAGCTCTTAAGTGTTTCATTTACGAAACCTGTTGAAGAAGTTGAAAGGAAAAGAGTGAAAATAGCTGCTGTAACTGTCCATGACATAAAGTGTGGCAGATAGATTACTGTCTGCAGCACTTTCTTGGCAAACAGATTTGCCATCTCATTGATGAAGACAGATACAATAACAGCAGTACCTGTTGTTATCAGCAGCTTTATGATTGAAAGCTGAAGTGTATTAAAAAAGGCTTTCCAAAAATCCGCATCAGCGAACATCTTCTGGAAATGTTTTAAGCCTACCGGTTCCATTTTCTTAAGTGTGTAGTCATAAAAAGCGTATCTTACGCCCAGCATTGGCCAATAATAGATAATAAGAACATATATAACTACAGGAAGAAACATAAGGTAAAAACCTCTGTGGTTCCATATACGCATACCCAAAGGCTTTTTGTTTATAGTTTGACCTGTGGATGTAACCTTTTGTGTTTTGCTCATTTTACTGCCCCATTCATATAAATACTTTTGTTGATTGCGGTGAAATAAAGGATTTCTTTAAGGTTCTGCATGGGCACCCGGATGGATGCCCATACAGTTTATAGATAGTTTAATAGAATCGAATCTGATAAAGAAATTACTGTGCATTAAGCTCGTCAAGGATCTCTGTGATTGTATCGCCCCACTTAGCCTGGTACTCAGCGATAGCATCTTCTGCAGTCTTCTTGCCTGCAACAACCTCGTTCATAAGAGTTGTCTTATCTGTTGCAAGATCAGCCTCAACCTCTGTGAGGATCTCTGATGAAGGTGACTGAGGAGCATCTACACAGTTCTCTGTGAAGAACTTGTTACCAGCCTGTACAAGCTCGTCATTATCTACGAAACCGTTTGTAAGAGGAGCAATAACAAGTACCGGATCAAGGTGATTCTTCTTCCATACAGAGTTAGGGTCGTTAGGAGACTGCTTAAGGTGGAACTCACCCTCTGCATACTCGTAATCCTTCTTCTTGTCAGGATCATCAGGGTTAGTTGTGAATGACTCAGCGTGTGTTGACCAGTGAACATCCTCAGCACCATATGTCCAAAGTGTCTGAACCTTGTCACCGTCAAGCATTGTCTCGATAAGTGCATCGAAGATAGCCTGCTCACGAGAATCGTCTCCGTCGCCATCATCTGTGATTACCCATACAGGAGCCTCACGGTTGATGTATCCACCCCAAGTATCCTTGATCTCCTTGATAGGAGGAAGCTGTACAAGTCTGTCATCGCCAAGATCTGTATCAACGTCGTTCTTGTCAAGGTTATCTGTAAGAGTTCTAAGCCATGTACCAGCCCAGTAAGTGAATACACCCTCTGATGTTGACTGGTCATTTGAGAACCATTTCTCACGTGCTGTCTTTGTTGAAGCTTCCTCAGTATCCTTATCGATCACGCCATCAGCGTAGCCCTGAGCAAGTCTTTTAAGAGCATCAATTGTAGCCTGCTCCTGGAATCCGTCAACCCACTGTCCGTCCTTCTGGTAGATAGCCGGGTAAGCACCCTGCCAGAACTCAGGCATGTAGTTGATGTATGGAGCCTCGTCAAGCTTACCGAATCCTGCTGCGATAACACCTGTCTGGCCATCCTTTGTGAAAGCCTTGAGCATGTTGTAGTAGTCATCGAATGTCTTGATGTCATCAACCTTAAGTCCTGCAGCATCGAGCCATGACTGCTTGATGTATGTAACACATCCGTTACCGTATGTAGGAGCGAAAGCGTAAAGCTCGCCGTTTGCAGTCTTCATGTTCTCGTTGATTGAAGGAAGTGTGATCCTTGACTGGAACTCTGCATTGGCGTAAGCATCAGCCATGTTCCAAAGGATGCCTGTATTCTGATACTGCTTGAACATTGTAGCGCTCATGATCAGTGCATCAGGATACTGTCCGTCACCGGGCTCGCCTGTTGTAAGGAGCTGTGATACGTTGTCCTTGTAACCTGAGTGCTCAGGCTGGTTGATATGAAGCTTGATCTCGTGTCCGATCTTCTCGGATACAGCTGCTTCCCACTGCTCGATGAAAGCGTCCTGTCCGTTGTCTACGTTAGCTGTAAGAGTTCCGTCTACTGTGATGTAGAGGTCTGTGAGATTGTAATCACCTGCAGGTGCTGCCTCTGAGCCGGCATCTGCTGAAGCATCTGCTGACTGAGTAGCTGTTGTGTCAGATGACTGTGCGTCAGATGACTGTGTGTCAGATGACTGTGTGTCTGTGCTGGCTGTGTCAGCGCCGGTTGATCCACAAGCTGCCAGTGAAGCTACCATTGCTGTTGAAAGAAGTAATGATAAAACTTTCTTTTTCATTGGTTTTGTTCCTCCCTATGGAATTTTTTTGAAAAAGTTATGTAAGCGTTTTCACTTACCGATATACGTACTTTATCACGTATCAAAAACCAATGCAAGAGCGAATTTTTAAGGATTTTGTAACAATCTTGTCACGATTTTCCCGAAAGCGGCTTTTTTACTGCTTTTCCGTAAGCACTTACATATCCAAAATATACAAAAAAAAATTTTTATAAACTGCGTTAGCCTGATTTTGATATAAACAATGCACAATTTTAGAAATTAAATTAATCTCAAAAATTGTGCATCTTATACGTGGCTCTATTTTTAATCGGTCAATTATGCGACCGATTCTTTTACAATGTTACACCGCGCTTCCATATTGCCATGTCGTGGAAGCCTGCGATCTCACTCTTAAGCTTCTCTCCCGAAGCTGTTCTTACAATTTTATCAAAGAGTTCGTCTGTAAGCTCTTCAAAAGTCCTTCCGTCCAGTATCTGTCCCGCTCTGAAGTCTATCCAGTTGCTCTTCTTGTCAGCGATCCTGTTGTTGCTGGCAATCTTCATGGTAGGAACCGGACATGCAAAGGGAGTTCCTCTTCCTGTTGTGAAAAGAACTATCTGTGCTCCCGCACTTGCCAGGGCTGTTGCGGCACACAGATCGTTGCCGGGCGCGCAAAGAAGGTTAAGACCCGTCACATCTGTTCTCTCACCGTACTCTAATACGTTCATGACAGGGTAATCACCTGACTTCTGAGTGCAGCCCAGTGACTTATCTTCAAGAGTCGTGATACCGCCTGCCTTATTGCCGGGTGAGGGATTTTCATATATGGGCTCGCCCTGCTTTGTGAAATATTCCTTAAAGCCGTTGATCATGTTTACGGTGTCTGTAAAAGTCTTTTCATCTTTACATCTGTTCATCAGAATTGTCTCGGCTCCGAACATCTCCGGAACCTCAGTGAGTATGGATGTTCCGCCGTACTCGATGATCCTGTCTGAAATCCTTCCCACAAGCGGATTGGCTGTGATTCCTGAGAATCCGTCGCTTCCGCCGCACTTAAGGCCGATTATAAGCTTTGAGAGATCACAGTCACTTCTTTCATCAGACGAAGCGGTCTCAATAAGCTCTTTTAACAGAGCCATTCCGTCTTCCATCTCATCATCGGACTGCTGACATACAAGGAACTTAACTCTGTCCTTGTCATATTCTCCAATATAAGGCATGAGGACATCGATATTGCTGTTCTCACAGCCAAGGCCCAGAACCAGCACTCCTCCTGCATTGGGATGGTGGATCAGATCTGAAAGGATTGTCCTTGTGTGTTCCTGGTCATCTCCTGTCTGAGAACATCCGTAGTTATGTGTAAAAGCAACAACTTCATCGATGCTTCCTTTAATAAGAGAATTCGCCTCTTTCGCAAGGGCTGTTGCGATGTTGTTTACACATCCCACAGTTGGTATTATCCATATCTCGTTGCGGATGCCCACCTTGCCGTCTTTTCTTTCAAATCCCTTGAAAGTGCCCTTTCTTGTTCCCATGCGTGACTCTTTATCCCTGATGTCAGAAACGTCCGGAGTATATTTGTATTCAAGGATTCCCTCAAGGTTGGTCTTGATGTCATGGGTGTGAACCCAACTTCCTATACTAATGTCCTGCGTGGAATGTCCGATGGCATAACCGTATTTGATTATGTTCGATCCGCTGGGCAGCTCCTTTATTGCAATCTTGTGACCTGCCGGAACATCCTCCAAAGCCTCGATCATGCGGCCGTCTGAGAGGGTTATGCTCTCTCCCTTTTTCAGCTCTTCAAGGCAAACAACTACATTGTCCTCAGGATGGATCTGTAAAAATCTGCTCATATTTTGTACCCCTCTTGTGTTTTGTCATTCATATGACACTATCTGTTCATACAGTGCATGTAAGCGTTTACAGTAAAATCATATATTTAATAATGTGTTACGTCAACAAATTTTTCTATTGTATTTGGCATAGGGCTCTTGTATAATAACTTTTGTAAAAAAAATGAAAATGCTTTCATAAATGTATAGCTTTGGAGGGTATAGAAATGAAAAAATTTATGGACAAAGATTTCCTTCTGCAGACTGATGCTGCGAAGACTCTTTACCACGACTACTCTGAGAACATGCCGATTCTTGACTACCACTGTCATATCAGCCCCAGAGAGATCGCTGAGGACCGTCATTTTGAGACGATCACACAGGTATGGCTTGGGGGAGATCACTACAAGTGGCGTCTCATGCGTGCTTTCGGCGTTGATGAGAAGTTCATGACAGGTGATGCTTCTGATGAAGAGAAGTTCATCAAGTTTGCTGAATGTCTCGAGAAGGCCGTGGGCAATCCTCTTTACCACTGGGCTCATCTCGAACTCAGAAAATATTTCGTCTACGACGGAGTCCTTAA
>JAFSTR010000192.1 GCA_017445665.1 Butyrivibrio sp.
CATAATCTGACAAATCAATCAATTGTCAGATTATGAGCCACTGACTCCGTCCCCTGGGTTCATTACCGGTTCAACTCGCTCTGGGGACCGTCAGAGTGGTGATTTCTGATGATGCTGTCGATCACCTGCTTGTCACAGGCTGGAAGATCTCCCGGTACCGTGTTCTTAACGCTTGATGTGGCATTTCCGTAGAAAAGAGCCTTCTCGACATCGTCATATTCAAGAAGTCCGTAAAGTACTCCAGATACGTACGCATCGCCGGATCCTATCCTGTCTATTACATCAATTCCAGTGTAGGGCTTCTCTGTGTAGAACTTATCCTCTTTGGCGCTGTAGATAGTTGATGTAAAGTTATGCTTCTTGGGGCTTATAACTTCGCGCTGGGTAGTGCATACAATCTCCACCGGATAGTCCTTAGTGTAGCTCTTCATAATATCTGAGAGCTCACCCTCTTTCTGCATCATACGCCTGGATGTCTCCTCAGACACAAACAGAATATCCACATATGGAAGGATACTCTTAATTGCTGTCCTGGCCTCTTCTTCGCTCCAGAGATTAGCTCTGTAGTTGCAGTCAAAAGACACTTTGGCACCGGCAGCCTTAAATCGCTTTATCAGCTCTGTTGTAACTTCGCAGGTATTCTTATTAAGTGCAAGAGTAATACCGCTGGTATGGAACATTCTTGTATTCGTATAAACACTTTCCGGAATCTCATCCAGGGAAATCCTGGTAATTGAGGAATTCATTCTGTCGTAGACAATTGACGGCTTCCTTGGTGCTGCGCCGTTCTCATAGTAATAGATGCCAAGACGCGCCTCAGGAGCATCATCGTAGATCAGATAATCGTCAGAAACGCCTTCAAACCTTATCCTGTTCTTGATAAAGGTTCCGAGAGCATTCTTCGGAAGCCTCGATATAACGCCTGTGCGGAGCCCTAAAAGAGCCACACCAGACGCCACATTGAGTTCGGAGCCACCGGCACGCTTGTCAAACACGTCTCCCCTGGTCATCAATTCGTAATTGGGCGGAGAAAGTCTAAGCATTATCTCCCCAAAGGTTAACAGATCAAATCTTCCATCTCCCATAACCGGCCTCCTTATTAACCATCAAAACCACAGCAGTATCTGTAGATGATATTATAATATGCTATTAGAATTTCATATGTAAGAGCTTACATTGCAGATAATATAGAAAATTATGAACTAAAAAGGGGATATGAACTATCCCCTTGAATTATCTCTGTCATTATATTTTGATAAAACAACTTTCCCTGACTTTAACGTCTCTTTTACATCTATGACCCTCTGGTTTGACGAGCCTCTAAACCTCAGCATAAGGTCTTTTTTATCAAGCATAAACTCTCCGTCCACCAGGACATCAGTCATTGAAAGGATCGCATCGGTATCCTCCCCATGGCATCTTTTATTATCCGGATCCGTAAGTTCATCCCAAAGATATCCCGAATATATCCAGATTGTAGCCTTAGGGACTTCCTTTTTGATCCTCTCAAGAAGTGGCCTTATTTCCTTCTGATTGACGATCTCCATAGGTTCGCCGCCCAGGATTGTCAGACCATCGATATACCCCGGCTTTAAGGATTCAATAAGTTCATCTTCAACCTCTTTTGTATAGGGCTCTCCATAATTGAAGTCCCAGGTCATCTCATTGAAGCACCCCTTGCAATGGTGAGTGCACCCGGAAACAAAAAGTGCCGTCCTGCAGCCTACTCCATTTGCAACATCGTTATAATAAACCTGTCCATAGTTCATGCCTTTTACCTTTATTTACACTGTGCACTCAGCTCATCAATGTACTCGTTTAACTTCTTTGTATCGGATACCCTAAAATATCTTTTCTCAGGTTCCTCTTTACCATCTACCAAATAGTAAACTACTATGAAACCATGATCTTCCGGCATTGAGGCAATTTCTTCTTCATCTGCAAAATTCTCATTAGCTACCGGCTGAAGAGATACAATAATATCTTTAAGCTTATCATATTCTTCTCTTCCAAAGTCCCCTTGCTTCTGTTCGCCATTTTCTGCAACAGTCAGACGAAAGAGCTCCTGATTTCTATAAAAGATCGCTGTACAAAGCTTTTTAACAGTTGTCACTTCTTTAAAAGAAAATCCATACTGAACGTCTATCCTGACTGCAGTCTCCATAATCGTGTTAACTGCCTCTTTCTCCTGCGCTGTTCTCGTATCTCCGCATGCAACAAGCGACAGCATGAGCACAAGCACACCGATAATACCAACAAACTTTTTCATTTTTCCTTTAAACACTTCTTTTCTCCCTTTCACAGAATACAAGCCGGACTAAATGCCCGGCTCGTATCTGTATTTCATACTTTTTCAATAACCCCCAAGCGATACCTTACACGGGTTCGCCATAAAACCACCATCAGCAGGAAATCTTAGGATTGGACATGTGGAGAACTCTCTCCTTGATTTCCTGTGTACGTCCCTGGTTCCAGAACTGAGTTCCGATATATCCACAGGTACGTCTTGCAACGTTCATCTTATTCTGGTCACGGTTGCCACAGTTAGGGCACTCCCAGATAAGCTTACCGTCTGTATCTGTAACTATCTTGATTTCCCCGTCATATCCGCAGCACTGGCAGTAGTCTGATTTGGTGTTGAGCTCTGCGTACATGATATTATCATAGATGTACTTCATAACAGAGATAACGGCCTCAATGTTGCTGTTCATATCAGGAACCTCAACGTAGCTGATAGCTCCTCCAGGTGAAAGAGCCTGGAACTCAGCTTCAAACTTAAGCTTGGTGAAAGCATCTATCTGCTCTGTTACGTGTACGTGATAGCTGTTTGTAATGTAGTTCTTGTCAGTAACCTCAGGAATGATTCCGAATCTCTTCTGAAGAGCCTTGGCAAACTTGTAGGTTGTTGACTCAAGAGGAGTTCCGTAAAGTGAGAATGAAATATTCTCTTTAGCACGCCATGCTGCGCACTTGTCGTTAAGGAACTGCATAACCTTTAATGCGAAATCCTTACCTCTGGGATCAGTGTGAGATACACCCTTCATGTACTTGGTACACTCGCAAAGTCCTGCATAACCAAGAGAAATTGTTGAGTAGTTACCAAAAAGAAGCGGATCGATCTTCTCACCCTTTTCAAGACGGGCAAGTGCTCCATTCTGCCAAAGGATAGGAGCTACATCTGAAGGTGTTCCGAGAAGTCTGTTGTGTCTTGCCATAAGTGCTCTGTAGCAAAGCTCACATCTCTCATCGAGGATCTCCCAGAATCTGTCCTCATCCTTGGATGATGAACATGCAACATCCACAAGGTTCAGGGTTACAACACCCTGATTGAATCTTCCGTAATACTTGTGCGTTCCTTCAACATAATTCTTGGCCTTTGCCTTATTGCCTGCGTTGCAAAGTCCCTCTGCAAGGTCTTCATTATCAGGTGTAAGGAAAGATCTGCATCCCATACAAGGATAAACATCACCCTTCTTGAGCTCTTTCATCTTCTTGGCTGAGATGTAATCGGGAACAAGTCTCTTGGCTGTGCACTTAGCTGCCAGCTCTGTGAGGTACCAGTATTTGGAATCCTCAGTGATGTTGTCCTCGTCAAGAACGTAGATGAGCTTAGGGAATGCAGGTGTGATGAGCTGACCCTTCTCGTTCTTAACACCGTAGATACGTTGCCTCAGCATCTCTTCGATGACCAGTGCAAGATCTTCTCTCATCTGTCCCTCAGGAACTTCATCGAGATACATATATACTGTAATGAAAGGAGCCTGACCGTTTGTGGTCATAAGAGTAATAACCTGATACTGGATAACCTGGCATCCTCTCTCAACCTCTTTTTTAACTCGCATCTCTGCGATCTCATCAACCTGTTTCTTGTTGATCTTCATGCCGGCTGTCTCAAACTCAAGAGCAACTTCCTTACGAAATTTCTGTCTGCTGACATCAACAAAAGGAACCAGGTGAGAAAGTGTTATACTCTGTCCGCCGTACTGTGAGCTGGCGATCTGTGCGATTGCCTGAGTTGCAATGTTACATGCTGTAGAAAAGCTCTTTGGACGCTCGATCATTGTCTCGGAAATAACTGTTCCGTTCTGGAGCATGTCCTCTAAGTTTACAAGACAGCAGTTATGCATATGCTGTGCAAAATAATCGGCGTCATGGAAATGGATAAGGCCTTCCTCATGTGCTTTGACCACATCATCGGGAAGCAGGAATCTCTTTGTGATATCCTTGGACACTTCGCCCGCCATATAATCTCTCTGAACGCTGTTAACGGTGGGGTTCTTGTTGGAGTTCTCCTGCTTAACCTCTTCGTTGCTGCACTCAATAAGAGACATGATCTGCTCATCGGTTGTGTTGGACTTTCTGACCAGAGCATGTTTGTAACGATATGTTATATATTTCCTTGCAACCTCGAACTTGCCGGATTTCATCAGGCCATCCTCTACCATGTCCTGGATCTCCTCAACGCTGGCTGCACGGGTAAGAGAGGCGCACTGTTTTTCAACAGCTTTCTCGATGTCACTGATCTGACCTTCTGTCAGCTTCTTCTCCTCAGTAACCTCGTTGTTGGCCTTTTCGATCGCAGCGATGATCTTACTGCCGTCAAAGGCAACTTCTTTTCCGCTTCTCTTTATAATCTTCATAACTAACCCCTTTCCTTTTGAAACGCCTTCTACACACAATATATTGTGGTCATATAAATATGATAATACATTATATTGATTAATTCAAGCTCAAATATTTCTGACCTTTTCAAGCCGCAAATGCAGTCTTTTCAAGTGTTCCAGCGTTTCTCCTCCGGAAATTTCCTTTCCTGAAAAATAATATTTCGTGTTGTTCATCCACAACATTTCGTTTTCTTTGTCAAAAGACATATCAATATCTTGTGTCCGGTCCAGAGAAAGAACATCTGCCAGATGTCTGACCGTACCTTCATTACCGTCTATCAGCAGCGTCTCATCTCCAAAATACTCTCTGTAAGATGGCTTGAAGTAATTGAAATGAGTGCAGCCAAGGACCAGCGCACAGTATTTTGTCTTATCAAAGGCTCCGAACTGGCTTGTTATGTACTCTTTTACAGCAGGTGAGTCAAATTCTTCCCTTTCGGCGAACTCCACAAGCTTCGGCATTGCAAGCAGGTCAACCCTGTGATCCTCATCCACTCTGTGAAGGAGGTCCCTCAGCTTATCCTGTCTTATGGTGACGGGAGTTGCGATCACCATGATCCGCTTCTTTTCCGTGCCTTCCACTGCAGGCTTGACCGCAGGCTCCATTCCCAGGATCGGGATGTCGTAGTTCCTGCGCAGCTCCTTTATGGCAACGCTTGTAGCGGTATTACAGGCAACGACAATAGCCTGGGCTCCTTTATCTATAAGGAAATCCGTTATCCTCGTGGCATAGCCGAGTATCTGCTCGGGAGACTTGGTGCCGTAAGGAACGTTTTGGGTATCTGCATAAAAAATGAATTCCTGTTTCGGAAGCTGATGATATGCTTCGTGTAAAACCGAGAGTCCTCCGATGCCGGAATCAAAAATTCCTATCTTCATATTTCTTTTTCCTCTGTGTTACAATAAACTCATGAGCGAAAAAATATTTGATGAACTTCAAAAACTGTATGACAACTCAAAAGTAGGTGCACTGGTTCAGGAGATCTGCGAATACTACGCAACAAGAGTCGGTTACGAGGACAGTTCCTACGAGGAAGAGATTGAACCTCACGAGACCGTAGAAGCTGTTTATTTACTCTTTTGTCTCCAGTCCAGAGAGCAGATCCTTGATGAGTTTGCTCTGGTCAGAAAAAAATATCCGACCCTTTACGAGCCGGTTTCAGGCTTCCACAACACCCTTCTGGTCAACATGGATTACCTGGGTCTTGAGAATGCATGCGCCATCAAGATTGCCGGTTATGCCAAGGACACCACAGAAAAAGAGGTTCTCTCTCACGTAGAAAGTACAGCCCGTTCAAGCGAAAACCTCTCTGAAGGCCTTGATAAGTTTTATAGCTGGCTTCACACAAGAAGCCGTTAAACCACTAAGTAAATCTTAGTGGTTTTTATTTTTCCTTGAGATATTTCATCGATGCATAAGCCTGCTGGCCGTCAACCTCAACAAGCGCCCAGGATCCATCCTCCGAAACAGCTATCCTCTTGAGCTCATCCCCCTCAGGGACCATACCCACAACAGTCTCGCTGCTCTCTGCACTTGGCACTGAGCGGATATTTAAAGTACTGGCTCCGGTAACCACTACCGTGTCATTCTTCTCAATAAATCCGGAAGGAATTGCTACTGCAACCGCCGTTGCAGGTGCCTCATCCGGGTCCGGCGCAAGGTACCTGTCATAGACCTTGACCTTGAGGATCCCCGCGATAAAGGCAAGAATAACAATACCTGTGAGTATGGATGCAATACGCACCACCAGGTTCATGTTGACGCCGCTGTTGTCTTCATCCTCGTCCCCGTCGTAATCCTCATCGCCGTCGTAATCATCCTCATAATCAGGTTCATCTTCCGGCTCATATTCTTCCCTGGGCTCTCTTCTTCTTGGCTCCGGATCTCTTTGTCTGTTCTCTTTACTAACCTCTTTGGGCGCATCTTCACTAAGCTCCTTCTGACGCTGGAGAATATATTCTTCTCTCTCTTCAGCGCTCAGGAACTGATAAGGGTCCTCGATCTCGATATTCATAGTATCCTGAGAAACAGGCTCCGGTTTTACAGCTTTATTCTTATAGTCCTCAAATTTAGCAATCTTATCCGACAAAACTCTTCCCCCGGTCTCCTTAAAAAGTGCTGGCTTTTTAAGCCAGCACCTTGTCAATTATTCCCTGTAATTTAGCTTTGTTCAGTGCTCCAACTGCTGTCTCCACAACCTCGCCGTTCTTAAAGAAAGCGAACATCGGGATTGACATTACTTTGTACTTCTGGGCGATATCCGGTGACTGATCAACATTGATCTTGCCAACCTTAAGCTCCCCTTCATACTCCTCTGCGAACTCATCGATCATCGGAGCCATCATCTTGCAGGGGCCGCACCAGTCTGCTGAAAAATCAACAAGTACCGGCAGTTTGCTCTTAAGCACTTCTTCTTCGAAATTCTGACTGTTTAATGTGTAGTCCATTAAATTACTCCCCTTTCTTTCTGCTGATAATATATTTGTAAATTGGGTTTCCTGCTTCCGAAAACCGTTCTTCATACTCTGTCATTACGTTGCCTTCGTTCATAACCTCATCGTTATGAAGGTCATAAGTCACGGCATCCAGTGTCCATCCGGCGGGCTCGATCTCCTCCAGCGCAAACCGGAAAAGGTCCTCGTTGTCGGTCTTAAACTCAACAACTCCTCCGGGAACAAGTATCTGATCGTAACGCTTTAAAAACTCTCTTGAAGGAAGTCTTCTCTTGGCATGTCTGTCCTTGGGCCACGGGTCTGAGAAATTCAGATATATCTTACCAACCTCTCCCGGCGCAAACACCTCCGTGATAGTCTCAGCATCCATTCGGATGAAGATGACATTTGGTAAAAGAAGCTGTTCCTGCTTCTGCAGAGCTCTCAAAAGAACACTTGAGTACTTCTCAATTCCAACGTAATTGATATCAGGATGGAGTGCTGCCATGTCCATGAGGAACCTGCCCTTGCCCATTCCTATCTCGATATGTACTTCGTTGTCATTGCCAAATACCTCTTTTTTCCAGAGGCCTTTTTTCTTCTCAGGATCCTTGATCGTAAAGTTTGAATCAGCTATTACTTCTCTTGATCCTGCTATGTTACGTAAACGCATTTTTCTTCCTGCCTGTGAATCTTATAATATGAATTTTACACCATTTGCTCGAAGTTTGGAAGTATTGTATTATAAGCATGTCATGAAGCAAGCACATAATAACATTAGAAGAAATTTCATATACAGATCCGTTGTCACAGTCCTTATATTTCTTATCTTAAGCATATCTGTCTGTGACACGGTTTTTGCTGCCACAGACTATGAGGAGGCAGCTCAGCTTCGCAAGGAGCTCCCCATTCAGTCTAACGATATAAGCGGATGGCCCCACGGCCCTGAGATCACTGCTCAGGCTGCTATCGTCATGGAGGCCAACACCGGAACTATTCTGTATTCCAAGAACATCCACGAAGAACTTTATCCCGCCAGCACCACCAAGATTATGACCTGCCTTTTGGCTGTGGAGAACGCCTCACTGGCAGATGAGATCACTTTTTCCAATGAAGCTGTCTTCAGTGTACCACAGGGCGGCTCCAACATCGGAATGGACGTCGGACAATCCATCTCACTGGAGCAGGCTCTTTACGGGATCATGGTAGGAAGTGCCAACGAAGTCGCAAATGCAGTTGCCGAGCATGTAAGCGGAAGTATCTCAGGCTTTGTGGACCTTATGAATTCCAGGGCAAAAGAGCTTGGTTGCACCAATACACATTTTTCAAACACCAATGGTCTTCAGGCCGACGACCACTACACCAGCGCTTACGATCTGGCACTTATTTCCAGAGCTTTTTTTGCCAACGAGCTCCTCTGCAAAGTCGGAAACACTGCCCGTTATCACTTCGAAGCCACTGATAACCAGCCCGATGATTTCTATCTCAATAACAAGCATAAACTCATAAGCGGAGAGATGACCTACGAGGGAATTGTCGGAGGTAAGACAGGATATACTGACCTTGCGCGGGAAACTCTTGTAACCTGTGCTGAAAAGGACGGCCTTAAACTTATCTGCGTAGTTTTCATGGAGGAATCACCATCACAGTTTACAGACACGATCACACTCCTTAACTACGGATTCAACAATTTCAAGACGTTAAACGTATCAGATAGCGACACCAGATACATGCCAGACGACTCATTATTCTTTGAGTCTGACAACGACGTATTTGGCAGATCCGGTACAATTTTAAAGCTTGGAAAGAGTGATCAGATCATAATTCCAAAGACTGCATCCATAGAAGATACTGATTATGAGATACAGTACAATCTTACTGATGAGGAAAAGAGCATGTTCCCTGCTGCCATTGCCCGGGTTGCCTACACATTCAGTGGTGCCCCTATCGGCAATGCCTACGTAAGCTATTCTATGACTCCGAAAGCCTCTTTGACTGAGACTTCTGCTGCTGAAAAGACCGTATTTGTAAATGTAAGGATACTGCTTGCGATCGCAGCTGCCATATTTATCCTGTCAGCCATTATCGGATCTATCAGCACCGTGGCTGTTTCCGGCAAGAAGATCTACAGTAAAAGCGATAAGGTTCGCTATAACCGCAGAAAAAGAGAATACAAAAAAACAAAGTTTAAATCAAAAAAATTCTAAGACAGCGAGGACAGAACATGATCTACAAAGAATTTGCCTTAAGCGAAAAAGGTTCCCTTGAAGGAGCTAAACTCACCGTGTACATCCAGGAGTATACAGAAGTATTAAATATAAAGGAACGCCCCCTTATTCTTATCTGCCCGGGCGGTGCATATGCCTACACATCAGACAGAGAAGCAGAGCCCATCGCTCTTGCCTTTCTTGCAAAGGGTTATCACGCAGCAGTACTTAGATACTCCTGTGCACCGGCAGTTTTCCCCACTGCCCAGATGGAACTTGGCAGATCGATCCTTCTTATAAGGGAACACGCCAAAGAATGGCACGTAAAAAAAGACTCCATCGTGATCCAGGGCTGCTCAGCAGGCGGTCATCTTGCAGCAAGCTTTGCCTGTATGTGGATGAATGACTACCTCGCAGATGGCATGGGCATCAGTTATGCAGACAGAATAAAGCTTCGTCCCAACGGACTTATGCTCTGTTATCCGGTTATTACTTCCGGAAAATTTGCTCACTCAGATTCCTTTAAAAATCTGCTCGGAGATGATTATTTAGAATTAAAAGAAATGATGTCCCTGGAAAATGCTGTTAATGAGCATGTTCCAAGGACATTCATATGGCATACGTTTACAGATGGTTCTGTTCCTGTGGAGAACTCCCTGCTGTTTGCCACTTCGCTTCGTGAGCACGGCATCAGCACTGAGCTCCATATTTTCCCTGAAGGGGGCCACGGTCTTGCTCTTGCAAACGAGCTTACAGCCGGCATCGAGGAGAAAGAGATCGAGCCTTGCGCTGCACCGTGGATAGATCTTGCTACTACATGGATGAAGAAGTACTGATCCTTTGGATCACATGATCCCTTCTACGAACTCAGCTACTTTCTTCATATCTGCTGTGGGCTCAAAGCGGGCAACAACATTTCCCTCTCTGTCCACAACAAACTTTGTGAAATTCCACTTGATATCAGGATTGTTCTTGTAATCCTTGTCGATCTTCTTGAGCATTACACCCATAGCAAGGGCTGCAGGGCCTTTTCCAAATCCCTCAAAGCCCTTCTGGCTCTTGAGATACTGATAAAGAGGAAGCGCTCCTTCACCATTTACATCTGATTTCTTCATCTGAGGGAACATTGTGTTGTAATGAAGTGTGCAGAACTCATGGATCTCTTCATCAGTTCCGGGAGTCTGACCTGCAAACTGGTTGCATGGGATATCAAGGATCTCAAGTCCCTTGTCGTGGAGCTTCTCATACATAGCCTCAATATCTTTATAGTGTGGTGTAAATCCACAGCCGGTTGCTGTATTTACAACGAGCACTACCTTACCTCTGAAAGTCTCCATTGAAACTTCATTTCCCTGCGCATCTGTTACTGAATAATCATAAAAGCTCATGGTGAATCCTCCTTTTGAATTCCATAAACAACTATACATAAAATAGATATATATACAAACAAATCTATCTGAGCAAGCTCGATATATTTATTTGCATACATATCTGCTTGTCTCTGTATACAATCATATTGTACACAACCTAATTTGTCAATACCTGTTGCAAATATTTTTTTCTCCTCTTATCATTAATGCATGAATAACTACATTGTCTTTGACCTTGAGTGGAATCAGGGCGATGCACCGGTGACAAAAGACGGTAAGACTCTTGTCTTTGAGATTGTCGAGATTGGTGCTGTTAAACTAAATGAGAACAGAGAGAAGATAGGCGAGTTTTCAAGACTCATCAAGCCACAGGTCCATGAACACATGCACCGCATCACGGGCAAGCTCATACACCTCTCCATGGAAGACCTTGAAAAAGGTGACAGATTCGAGGATGTAGCAGCTGAATTTTTAGCCTGGTGCGGAGATGATCCCATGTTCTGTACCTGGGGTCCCCTTGACCTTACAGAATTTCAGCGCAATCTGGACTTCTTCGGGCAGCCTCTTTTGTCTGACAGACCACTTGCCTTTTACGATGTGCAAAAGCTCTACAGCCTTGCCTACGACAACGGAAAATCCAGAAGAGGTCTTGAGTCTGCCATAGATGAACTCGGCATTGAGAAGGATATTCCTTTCCACAGGGCTTTGGCTGACGCAGAATACACTGCCAAGATATTTAAATGCCTCAATGAAAAGGCACTTGGCAAGATCTCTTTTGACACCTATGTGACACCCAAGACCAAGAAGCAGGAAATACGTATCATCTTCGACAACTACGAGAAATACATTTCCCGCGAGTTTGCCAACAAGGAAGACATCCTCGAGAATATCGAGATCATGAGCACCAAGTGCTACCTTTGTAAAAAGAACCTTAAAAGAGTGGTCAAGTGGTTCTCCCCCAACGGTAAACACTACTACTCTGTTGCCTACTGCGACAAGCATGGATTCATGAAGGCAAAAGTGCGCATTAAAAAGGCTGAGAACGATAAGCTCTATGTAGTTAAGACCTGCAGGTTTATCTCCAGTGAAGACATGGAAGACCTGAAAAAGAAACATCGTAAGATCAAGAAGAGACAGAAAGATAAGGACGATTGACATGGAGTATCAGCTTACAACGCTGTGCTATATCGAGCGCGATGATAAGTACCTGATGATGCACAGGATTTCCAAGAAAAACGATATAAATAAAGATAAATGGATCGGAGTCGGTGGACATTTTGAAGGGACCGAGAGTCCTGAGGAATGCGTAAAGAGAGAAGTCTTTGAAGAGACCGGCTTTGATATTCCGCTTGAAGACTTTGCCTACAGAGCTGTGATCACCTTTATTTCAGATAAAGGCGACTATGAACTGATGAGTCTTTTTACAGCAAAATGGCCCGGTGGTGAACCCAAGGACTGCAACGAGGGAAAGCTTGAATGGGTCAGCAAAAAGGATGTTTATGATCTTAATCTCTGGGAAGGAGATAAGATATTCTTTAAACAGCTTGAAGAGAGCCGTGATTTCTTTTCCCTGAAAATGGCTTACGACAAAGAGGATAACTTGAGGCTGGCAATCCTTAACGGAAAGGAGCTTACACTTGGAAGAAAAGAGTTATGAGTTCCTGGCCGGAAGGATCAGGGATCTGGCCCAAAGAGCCTATCAGAACGGCTTTGTGACTCACACTGATTTCCTGTCACTCTCTGAGCTGTCTCACTTTTATAAGATACTTTCCTCCGAGAAGGTTCCCTCTAATGTTCATCAGTACTGCGGTGCAGCGTTTTGTGTGTACGGAGGATTCGAAGACGCAGAAAGAGCAATGGTCTGCTTCCTCCCTGATTATATGGATGAGGAGACTTTTCTTTTGTCTGAAAAAGAAAACCCTACGGTCCTGACCTGTGTTCACATCACACCTCTAAACAATAAGTTCTCAGATGATCTAAACCACAGGGACTACCTTGGCAGCCTGATGAATCTCGGGATAGAACGGGATCAGATCGGTGATATCCTTACCGGGGACAAGGAAGCCTATATTTTTGCAACTACGGAAATCGCGGAGATGATCTGCAAGGAACTGGTAATGATCAGGCACACCTCGGTAAAATGCGAAAAGGTAAGCGCCTCAAGCTGTGACATAAGACCTTCCTATGAAGAAGTAAGCGGAAGTGTTGCCTCCGAGAGAACAGATGCTATCATTGCCTTTGTCTATCACCTCTCAAGAAGTGAAGCTCAAAAGCTCATCGAAAGTGAGATGGTATTCATTGACGGAAGAACTGCCTACAGCGGCGGATACGACTTAAAGGCCGGGAGCCGGGTATCTGTCAGAGGACACGGCAAATTCATCTATGACGGGCCCTCCGGAACCACAAGAAAAGGGCGGCTCTTTGTATCTGCCAGAAAATTTGTATAACCTTTATGACATGAAAAAGCCACCACTTCAAATCCTGAAGTGATGGCTTTTATTATGCTTAAAGTATTAGTATGCTATAGCGTCTGTCCAGTAGTCCTGTCCGTAAATATCAGTAAATCTGTAGGTTACCAGAGCCTCTCCGTCACCCACATAAGTGTTGCTGATCTTCATGTCAGACATGCTGCCTTTAACTGTCATGGGCTCGCCGAGATAGTAGCTGTCCTGATAGCTCTTGTCATAACCGTAGAAGTCACATACAAAGTCGATGACATCGCCTTCTGCAAGCTCTGCCAAATTCTTGGCGATCGTTTCTGTCTCACCATCGACGTAATCATAGCAGGCTCCTGCCACATATCCGTCCTCATTATCCGAATCAAATACGAGAATAAGGTTACTCCTTACGCCATTGATATAGCAGGGAACTCTTCCTGTGATGGCATAGCTGTCTGATGTTCCCTGAACATCGATGACATAGTAGGCAACAACCTGTCCGTCAATGGACATCCAGGTCTTATCTGTCTGAGACTTAAGATTTCCCTCATCGTCAAAATCAAAGACATTATCAAGTCCCAGGTCCACATAGCCTTCGCCGTCGTCGTAGAACATGCCCAGCGCAAGATCCTGGACCATATCCCACTGATCAGCGGAAAGCTTTATTACATCTTCTCCGTCTGCATTCTGTGACCAGAAAAGCGCTGACTGATCGAAGCTATGGTCAGCAATATACTCTGCTGCCCTCTCCACATCAAGACTCTTTCCGATGAATCCGGAATTGGATGCTGTAAGTCCTGAAATAGAACTAAAGTCGCTTGATAAAAAGCTTGTAAGAAGCTGCGAAATAAGCTCTGCAGAATCTGCTCCGCCGCTTCCTGTGCTTCCTGAGAAATCTCCGAATATGGAACCGACAGGAGATGCTGTCGAGCTTCCGCCTGCTGCCACCTGACCTGCAGTACCCATTGATGCAAAGCTTGCAATGCACTTTGCATATTCCTCATCCATACCGATGTCGTCATAGGTATTTATCATACTCTGGACACTTTGCGACTTCTTGTATGGGAAGTAGATCGAAAGTCCGTATGCATTGGTCATATTGGAGCTTGTCTTGTTGTACTTGATCGCCTCTTTAAGGGCTGTCGCAAGCTCTTTTGACTCAGCAGTGCCCATGCGGGTCGCAAAGTCAACAAGGTCGACCTGATCTATCCTTGCCTGGGCAAACTCTCTCGTGCTGCTTCTTGCACTTGATACTGTCTGGAAGTTATCTCCGTTTATCATATCGGAGGTATCTTTTGAGAAATCTGCAAGTTCTGCAGGAACTGTCTGAGAAAGCTCTGCAAGATCTATGAGAGAAAGGGTTGTCTTTTGTCCGGGGCAGTTTCTTGCGCAGGCATCGGTGAAGTCATCGATGATATTCTTACCGATCTGCACTGTCTCCATGGAAGGATTCTTACCAAGGGCGTTAAGCCAGTTTGTGTAATACCAACCAATACCGGGCTCTGTCTCTTCAGAAGCCACAAGGTAATCTGAATAGTTGGAAACAACAAGGGCGTTCTCCACAGTAGCCATAAGGCAGGTGTCAAAGCCTACCATGTCGAAGGTCACGCCTCCGTCCTTGAGCGCTTTGTTGATTCCTGCAAGTGACATGGCTCCCGACTGCGGGAACTTCTCGTCATATCCGTAGCCACCTGTAGATCCTCCGCCGTGATCCCAGAAGATAAGAATATTTCTGTTTGCCGGGAAGTTATTTGCTGCCCAGCTGATGTAGCCTGAAAGAGTTTCTGGCTTTGTCATGGCGACATTTCCAAGGTTGTCCTTAAGAAGCGCCATTTTGCCGTTCTTGATCTGATAGATCTGATTGGTGGAGCTTGAGATAACATTGTTCTGCCACTGCTTTGCTCCGCCTGTATAAACAATAAGATTAACGTTCTCACCAAGGTTTGCACCCAGCATTTCCTGAATATCCCTGCTGGCCATTCCGCTTCTGGATTCAAGATCTGCTCCGCACATGTATACCATTATGGTGACAACATCATCTCCGTTGCCCTTTATTACAGTTCTCTTGGCACGGGCACTCGGGGAAACCGATGTGTTGAGTCTGCCTGTATTAGGATCTGCACTCCAGGCTGCTGATGCACCTGAGCTTGCACCTGAATATGAACCGTATCCTCCTCCGAGGAGCGATCCCAGTATGGACATTCCCGATGCCCCTGACGTGCTGAGTCCTGTTCCTGTGGATGTCGAAGTAGATGTAGTCTGAGATGTCTGCGTCTGCTGAGTGGTACTTGTGTACTGCTCAGTGTCACCTACACTGCTGCCGCCTCCACCAAGGAAAGATGTAAGTCCGCCGCCCCCTCCGAGAATAAGGAATAAAACAATGATGATCATAAAGAGCGGACTTCTGCCGCCTGATCTCTGCGGACCTGAGCCACTGCCTGAGCCTGATGATCCGGATGAATAACCGGAACTGTTACCAACCGGGCCGGTCCCGAGGCCTTCACCACGTCTGTGAACTCCACTGCCGCCTTCGGTGACGTTTTTCTTTCTGCCTACCGGTCTGTTTTCCATTTTATGCCTCCCTTACGCAATCTAGTATGCGAATAAATCACGTTTGCCCCTTTATTTTACCATAAATTCGGCCATCCGCATGACAAAATCACGCGGATGGCCGATAACTCAAGATCCTTATAATGTAGAGGAGGATTTGATCAAAGCTCGATCCTGCCTGAGCAGATGAGCTTTCCTGATCTTCTGTCAAAAAGGAGGATGTTCTCTCCGTTAATGTTTATCTTCTCTTCCTGTCCGATCTGATAGATCACACCGCCGAAGATAACGCTGGTAAGAAGGAATTCGCCAACCTTAAGCTTAAGTGTTGACTCCATTCCGGTAGGCATCGCACCATAGATGGTTGTGTCAATCTTACCGTTTGGATCAATGTCTATTGCTTCAGGACGGATACCTATAACAAAATCTTCATCGGTGATAACAGGCTCATCAACAATTGAATCGTCTTGCTCTTCCACCTTCTGAACATGGTACTTGAATACCTCGTCCTTGTTGCTCTTTTCCACAGCACCCTTCTGAAGAAGTCTCTGGCGCTCAAACTCTGCCTTATCTGCAGCTTCCTTGTCGCGCTCTGCTCTCCACTGTGAAAGCTCCATCTTCTCTGAGGGAACAAATCTGGCCTTTACGCCACCGAGAATATCAAGAGAAAGACTTCCGTCACTTCCCTGTGTTCCCTTGGCATCAACAAAGTTCATTGAAGGATTACCAACGAAGTCGGCAACAAAGAGGTTTGATGGTCTGTTGTAAACTTCAAGAGGCGCTGCGTACTGCTGAAGAACTCCGTTGCTAACAAGACAAATCCTGGTTGCCAGAGTCATAGCTTCCATCTGGTCATGTGTTACATAAACGAAAGTTGATCCTGTCTCAACATGGAGTCTCTGGAGCTCGTATCTCATCTCGAGACGAAGCTTTGCATCAAGGTTTGAAAGGGGCTCATCCATGAAAAGAACCTGTGGCTCCGGTGCAAGTGTACGGGCAATAGCAACTCTCTGCTGCTGTCCGCCTGATAGTTCTGCAGGGTATCTGTCCATGAACATACCAATCTTAACGATCCTTGAACAAGCTCTTACCCTTGAATCTATCTCCTCTTTGGAGAGCTTTCTGTTCTCCATGACAGGTGTGCCGTTTTTGGTTACCTCGTACTTATCATTAAGACCCTTGCCCTCTTTTTCGTATCTGCTCTTTATTCCGGAGAGTTTGCTCTCATATTCGGAAAGCTTGGTCTTGGCAAGAGCTGCTGCATCGGAAGCTGTCTGTATACCCATTGCATAGAGCTCTTTTGCTGTATAGATTGAAAGATTGTAGTTATCGATGAGCTTGACATAAGCCTTGTTCTCATCAAGCTTGCCGTTCTTATCACGGCATTCCTCAATGATCTCTTTTACCTTATTACCATTCTGAAGGGCTCTTACAAGATCCCCTGCCTGCTTGGCTTCAACATCTACAACAGGCATCTCCTCGTGGATGTTCTTAAGACCAAAAGAGATGTTCTCATAAACTGTCATGTTTGGCCAAAGCGCGTAGTTCTGGAACAGGAATCCAACCTTACGCTTGTTGGCAGGAACGTTGATACCTGCATTTGAATCAAATACTACCTTATCCCCAATGGTGATCCTGCCCTCAGTCGGTGTCTCAAGACCTGCGATCATACGAAGGATTGTAGTCTTACCACAGCCTGAAGGTCCGAGAAGTGTAATAAAGGAATTATCCGGGATATTGAGGCTTACATTATCTACGCCGAAGAACTTTCCCCAACGTTTTGTTATATTTTCTAAAATGATTTCCGGCATGATTACTTTCCTCCTATGCCGCTGTCTAGGCTGGCGCCTGTCAGCTTGTTTACTAATGTGTTAAATATAAGAATTGTCACGATGAGGATCAGGTTGATGGCACTTGAGAATGCGTAAAGCCCCATCTCATCGAAGTAGTCAAGTGTAGTTGAAAGGATAAAGCCCTGTGTGCAGAGAAGAAGGAACAGGGACAACTCACGAAGACATGTCATGAAGGGAAGAAGATATCCGCTTATGATAGAGGACTTCTGGATCGGGATGATGATCCTTGTCATTCTCTTTATCCATGAAGTATTCATGATTATCGCAGCTTCCTCAAGCTCGTTAGAGATCTGAAGCATTGAATTCAGTGAGCTTCTCGAAGCAAAAGGTATGTATTTTACAACACCTGCGATGATCAGAAGTGTGTATGTGTTAAACAGATTGATGTGCTCGTTGGAGAAGAGGATGAAGAACGCTGCTCCAACTGCGATTGAAGGCATAAGGTAGGGCAGGAATGCTACGTTGTTTACATAGTTGGCCCACTTATTTCTTCTCTTCTTTGCTACGGCGTATCCGATCAGAGTTCCGATGGTTCCTGCGATAAGTGCACAGACAACTGCCAGGAATAATGTTCCGAAGAACGCATGCCAGATGGTTTTGTTATAGAGGATACCGGGCTGACCGTACATACCATTCTCTGTAATGTTCTCGTTTGTTACCCACCACTTGTTTGTCAGGTGTGCAAGGTTTCCTGTGTAGAGGAAGCTGTAGTCACCCGGGTTCGGAAGGAAGGTCTCAAGGGCGAACAGAACGATTGGCCAGATACTTGTGAAGAATGTGATGATGATAAAGATGATTCCCACAAGGTACTTTCCTACCTTGCCGATCGTAAGCTTTGTGAGCTGACCTGACTTACCGGTTACAGTGGTGTAGTTTTTGCGGCTCTTAAGTGAGAGCTGGTTCATTCCAAGGATAAGTACGCCGAAGATCATCATGATGATCGCCAGGATTGAAGCTTCTCCGGTGTATTTACTGTTCATGGAGATATACTTGGTTGAAAGTGTTGTAAGGTTCAAATAGTGTGGTACCGGGTAACTTCCCATCGCACTTCCGAATACCAGAAGGATTGTCGAGAGAATTGCCGGCTTGATCATTGGAAGCGTAACCTTGAACATGATCTTCCACTTCGGTGTATCAAGGATGGTCGCTGCCTCCTCGAGGTTAGCATCCATATTCTTGAAGATACCGCCTATAAGGATATAAGCAAAGGGTGCGTAGTGAAGTCCTAAAACCATGGCACTTGGAAATACTCCCTGGCACCACCAGTGTGGGAAGTACACATTAAAGATTGCTGCCAAAAGTCCATCAGATGTTCCCGTAACCTTGTTTGAGTAGAACATGTGCTGCCATACAACAGCCAGTGTCCACTGAGGCATGATGTAAGGGAAGATGAAGATGGAGCTTAAGTACTTTTTGAACTTCATATCTGTTCTCGTTACAAGGAAAGCGAAAAGTCCGCCGAACAGGATTGATATAAAGCAGGTAAGTACTGAGAGGATGACCGTGTTAAGAAGCGGTATCCAGAGATTTGTCTTTGCAAGTTTACTTGTGAAAAGATCTGTGTAGTTTACTATTGTGTATCCGGATACTCTCTTGGTCAGATGCTGATCGATGGTTCCGGGATGGATCGCAAAGGTGTCTTTTACAATTGCGATGATAGGTGCGACAGTACTGAAGGTCAGAACAATCCCAAACAGCAAAAGTATTATATTCTGAGGTTGGGAAAACCATGTCTTTACCTTATTCTTGAAAATCGCACTTTTGTCTGGTTTTGCGATTGTCTGCATGTTAAGTGTTCCTTTCTCTATTTACCATGATATACGGGGCGTAAAGTACAAATGCGTTTCATGCAAGCATGAACGCACCTGTACCTTCGACACCTATATCATTCTCATTCTCCCGGAGCGTAGTGATCAAGAACATCGATCCAGCTTCCTACTGTGAAGGAAACATCTGAGCAGTATGCAGGATCCTCAAGTACAAGCTCACCGTCTGTTGTCCACCAGTCATATCCTCTGTCGTTCTTAGCCGGGAACTCATCTCCGCCACCCTGTGAGTGCTGGAATTTCTCTTCAACCTCTTTTGCAACGTTAGGATTTGATGAATATCCACCCATATCCTTGCCCCAAGGCTCAAATCCTGCCTCTGTGCAAGTCATGAATGCGATGAATGCGCATGCTGTCCAAGGAAGTGGTGAGTTCTTTGTTAGGAAGAGGTAGTGGCAGTAGCCGTATCCGCCAATTCCTGTATAGCCGTCCTGATAAGCTGCTACGTTGATGTTGTTAACCGATACTGTAGCTGACTCTTCTACTGAACGGAGCTTTGAATAAACTAAAAGTCCTGACTGATCCTTAGCTGATGCATCAACAAGTGTATTGCAGATAGGGCCGTCATCAGTCTGCTCGTTGTAGTTGTTAACCCAGAGCTTGATCCATGCAAGAGCGTAAGCGCCGTTTGCACCAAGGCCGAGGTCGCTGGCATCTGCCTGCATAGCCTGGATTTCAGGCTCGAAGTAAGCCTTCTTTGTGTCGTCAAGCTTGTCATAAGCCTCTTTAAGCCATGTTGCGTACTTATCTTCTGTGAGCATCATAAGGAAGTTCTTTCCTACGATCTCTGAGTCAACGCCCATGAAAAGAGGGTGTGAACCATCATATACAAAGTCCCAGCAGTTTGTGTATGTAGCTGTTCCCTGATTGTTGTACATGAATACCTTGTTGAGTGTCTGAAGCGGAAGGAATCCCTCATAAGCATCAGCTGTTGTTCCGTTAGCCTCTGCCCACTCCTTGGGAACGAAAGTCTTAAGGATGTCAGTATCAACCATCTTGGACTGAATCTGGTTACCGTCCTGAATAAGAGTCATGGCAAATGTGCCTTCGCTCTTAAGTGAATCTGATGTGAGCTGCTCAAAGATCTTGTTGTTC
>JAFSTR010000193.1 GCA_017445665.1 Butyrivibrio sp.
ACTCTCACGTTAAAATAGTTCATCCAGGCCAGAACTAAAACGTTAGCTTTTCGTTCTGTCCGTTATTACTTTGGTTTGTTAATTCTGAATAATTCTCTTGGAATTTTTCAGGGTTGCATTACTGTTTATTTGTCAAGGTGCAGGAGCCTACAATCCGCTCCAGTGCTGCGTTTGCGCTATTTTTTATTCATCAGCGCCGCAACGAATATAACTATATCACCCACCCAAAACAATGTCAACAACTAATTTCAAATTTTTTTGATTTTTTATAATTGAAATCAAAAAACGGCGTAACCACGCCGTTTTCGAGTTATAATTTTTTTTTATGTAACAGATAATAAAGAGAATATAAATATTTAAATCATTAAGTTTATTCTTCGATAATAAAAAGTACTCCAAGTGTCCCCGGACCACAGTGAGATGACACGACACTTCCGGCTCTTGTTTCAAGTATCTCATCAAAACGCCCAAGCTCTGTCAGATACTGCCTCACCATTGAAACAATCTCCTCATCGCAGCCGGAATGGGTTATAAATACTCTCTCGGTTTTAGCGCTCATCAGAGCATCTTCCATGTCTTTTACATAATCGCTTATATATTTCTTCGCAAGGCCTCTGTACTTGTTCTCCGGCCTCATACCGCCGCCGACAACAGCAATCCTCGGATGAAGCTTTAATGCATTCCCAAAATATGCTGCAATTCCTGAACACCTTCCGCCCCTGTATAAATATGTAAGCGTATCAACAACAAAGCTTGCTCTGACCTGCGGCCGCAGCTTCTCAATGTAGTCAACCACCTCTGCCGCGCTCTTTCCGTTCTCGGCCATCTGTGCAGCTTCGATTATAAGAAGTCCTATTCCTGTTGAAAGATTTTGGGAATTTATTACATGAATATGCTCCTCCATGCCAAGTTCCTCAGCTGCAAGCATACAATTGCTGTAGCAAGCGGACATGGAAGCTGAGATAGTAAAAATTATGAAATCATCGGCATCATATTTATGGAGCGCGTCAATGATATCTGTAACACTTGGAGCTGCCGTACCGGGAGTCTTTTCTGTCTCGTCAGACCACTTGTAAATATCATCCGGTGTTATATCGACACCGTCCAAAAACTCCTTATCTCCAAGTCTTACATACAACGGGATAATACCTATGTCATATTTCTTAACCAGCTCAGGTGACAGATCACATGTGCTGTCTGAAAGTATCTTGATCATTATGTTCTCCGACCTTATTTAAGAATAACCGTCTCTGTCTCACCCTTGATCGTTACATACATTCCAAGACTCTCAATCTTCGTTGCGTCCTTTTCACTTATCTGGGTAAGGACAACAACACTCTCATGAGCCTTTGAATCTATTTTACCAACATATGATGTGAGATCATTTGGAAGGAAGGTAACCGATGAGTATCCAATATCGGTACCGTTTAGTATTATTTTAAAGCTAAGACCCAGCGGTATCATATTTACCGCCTTTTCGCTCTCAGAACTGTTATACAGATCAAAACGAAGAACAAGGAGTCTCTTGCCTTTATCCGCATTTACAACATAACTCTTTGAACTCTCGGGATATGTGCTGGATACTGAGTATCCCTGATAGGAAAGGGAAATATCGGGAAGTATCTCCTGTGACTGGTCTGAAGCAAGAGTGATAGCATTGGGATCCGAAAGTGCTGCAGCCCCTTCTTCTGATTCAGCCTCTTCAGAAAGAGCCTCTCCGGTTTCCGGATCAGTAGTCAGATTCTGGCCTTCAGGCTCAGTAGTCTCCTGAGGCTGAGTCTGCTGAACGGATGCTTTCTCCTCTTCCTGTTTAGCCTTTGCAGCTCTCTCTTTTGCCAGCTCAAGCTCCGCAGCTCTTGCAGCCTCTTTTTGACGCTCCTTAAGAACCTGCTTGACATCCACAACAACAAGCCGCTCCTGGCCGTTATTTGAGTACTTCATCAAAAGACCTGCAGCATATTCCACGGTCTGATCATATTGCTCCTGTGTAAGATCCGGGAACTTCTCTCCGCATCCCGTAAGTAAAAATACGAGTCCTGCTATAAGTGCCGCCTGCAAATACCTTGTTTTTTTCATACTATTTTGTCTCCAGTTCAAAATAGAATTCAACGCCGTTATCGTAGTTTATGACACCGTACTTCTGATGCATGCCCTCCATGATAGCTTTTACGATGGAGAGTCCCACACCACTTCCTCCGTATTCTCTGGTCCTTGCTTTATCTACCTTGTAGAACTTCTCCCAAATGTGGTCTATGCTGTCCTCAGGGATAGGTTCTCCTGTATTAAAGACGGATACCCTGACATGATTGTCCTCAGTAGAAGTGATCTTGACTTCGATCACCTTTTCTCCATCTATATGATTGATGGCGTTGCTGTAGTAGTTCTGCAGCACCTCCTCAATCTTGAATTCATCGCCCCAAACAAATATCGGCGGATAATCGCCAAACTTAACAGTTACGTCTTTCTGCTTAGCCAGCATTGATGCGGATTTGAGATAATTGCTCACCATATCCACAATATCAAAGCGCTCCATATTAGCGCTGTCATTGCCGAATTCCAGCTGGTTCAGGGTGAGGAGCTTTTTAACCATGATGTTCATCTTGGATGCCTCATCCATTATGACTTCACAGTAGAAATTCCTGCTCTCTTCATCGTCGTTTATGCCTTCCTTAAGGCCTTCAGCATATCCCTGTATAAGTGCAATGGGAGTTTTCAGCTCATGCGATACGTTTGAAAGGAACTCTTTTCGCATCACATCTATCTCTTCCTTGCGGGCGATATCGCGCTTTAATGCAATATTGGCATTTTTGAGCTCTTTAATATTAGTCTCCAGACTCTCAGAGAGCTCATTCATATTCTGACCAAGGACGTCGATCTCGTTCCTGTACTCACTCTCAGGTACATATTTAGCCTCAAAATTAAGCTTCTTCATGTCGTCTGAGATATAATAAAGTCTCTTGATGGGATCGGTAACTTTTTTGCATATATAGAGGATCAGCACCGATCCGACAACAATGGCAATGAGCGCAACATAGACCATAAAGGTATTGGAAATGGTAACGTTATCCTTGATACTCTCCATGGTCGTCCTTACAAGGACCAGATTGCCGTTTCCGACAATTCCCCACATTTCCAGATATTGCCTTCCAGTTCCTCTGTCCAGTGAAATCTGAAGAGTATAGTCATCTCCGCTTGCGATTATTGTCTTCTCAGACATCTCGCTTGCCGCTCCTGTGGCGGAACTGATCATATCGTCCCATAAAACCTTTGCCAGGAGCTCAGCATTGTTGCTGGAGGTCTTTACCGTCTTTGAATCCGCGTCGAGTACGATCATCTCAATGTTGTACCTCTCGCAGATATGATATATCTCTACATCAAATTCCTCAGAAGTTATATCGCCGTTGCCGATAGCCTGGGATATACTTCTGTAAGCTGCAATGATAGCTTCTCTTTTATTCTGGATGTAAAACTTCTCCATAAAAAAGAGGTTAACAACAAGGCACATTAAAAATGTGCCTACCATAATGCTGATAAACACAGCACTTATCTCAAATCGCAGTGAATGGACTTTTCCCTTTCTCATTTGGTACTTACGCCTCGAACTTATAGCCCATACCCCAGATGGTCTTTATAAGCTCTCCCTTTTCACCAAGCTTTCCTCTGAGCTTCTTAACATGCGTATCGATGGTTCTTGCATCTCCGAAGTAGTCATAATTCCAAACGTTGTTAAGTATCTTTTCACGGGAAAGAGCTACTCCCTTGTTCTCAAAGAAATATGTAAGAAGCTCGAATTCCTTGTAGCTGAGCTCAATTTCTTTTCCATCAACATGGACACTGTGAGCGACCTTGTTAAGCTCAATTCCGCCAAATTCCATCACCTTGTCATTCATTGACTTGCCGGTGGTTCTTCTGAGGATAGCAGAAACTCTCGCTGCAAGGATCTTGGGGCTGAAGGGCTTGGAAATATACTCATCAACACCAAGCTCGAATCCCAAGAGCTCATCTCTCTCCTCTGCCTTGGCAGTAAGCATTATGATCGGCACCTTGGAGGTAGTCCTGATCTCTCTGCAAACTTCCCAGCCGTCTCTCTTTGGCATCATTACATCGAGGATAATAAGTGCTATATCACTGTCCTTATAAAATGTATCAAGAGCCTGCTGGCCGTCTTCTGCCTCAAGTACAATGTATCCGTCCTTGATCAGAAAGTCCTTAACAAGCTTACGCATTCTGCTTTCGTCATCTACTACAAGTATCTTTAAATCGTCCACTGAAGATTCCTCCTGTCTAATTTGATCCTGTATCCTCATAATAGTCCGAAGTATCCTCAATGCCAAGCTTTTTTTCGGCTTCTCTTACAGCTTTTTCCCTGTCTGTGAGGTCCTGTTCCCATGATGAATATCGGTTCGTGATGTTTTTCCTGTAGTTAATTATATTGTCCGTCTCGCTCATGGTGGCTACGTAGAACATGAGCCCAACAAGAATAACCAGCACTATGTTCAATATTATCGAGAATATAAGCCTGAAATTCACACCTTTTTTGGGTTCAGCAGGCATTATCCTCTGCTTGACATTAAGAGTATCCAGCGCCGAATGCCTCGTCATTGAAACATTCAAAGGAATGGGCGTAAGGTCTCCTTCGGTATATCCGCTTTCCAGGAGTTTTTCCCTAAGCCCTATGAGATACCCCCAGCCAATCGGGGTCTTAAAGATCTTATTCTCGATGGATTTTTCATAAACAGCTTTGATGTTGGCCGGTTTGCTGGCTTTTACCCTGGCTTCCAAAACTCTAATCTTGGAAAGATCCATCTCTGCCTTCTGGGCATCATTTTCAGATAAAAACTCATACCCGCCAACTATAAACTTTTCTCTGCCGTTTCCTTCATCAGCCGCCATATTCAGCTCCGTAAGATGCTATGAATACGTTAACACTTCTGGCCTTAAGGGTCTTATTACGCCATGTCATAGGCCTTGGTCTGTTATAAAAATACTTTCCTTCCTCATCTCCGGTATCGACACACAGAGCCCAGAAAGCTCCTTCCGGAGGATTGGGAAGCATGATCTGGATGTCTTCCCAGTAAGCATTTATAGCCAGATAAACGATATCGTCGTGTCCCTTTTTCTTAATATATCCGGCATATCTTACGCAGATCACTCTTGAATCCTTGGTTATATTGCCGTGGTCCGGATTCTCAGTATGTACGGAGATCGATGGATATCCGCACTCTGCAGGTCTTAATTCTTTTCTGATGCACGGGTGCTTTCTTCTGAACTGGATCATATTTCTGTAGAAGTCGAAAAATCCCTTGTTCTTATCAAGAAGCTCCCAGTTAAGCCAGGAAATCTCATTATCCTGACAATATGCATTGTTATTGCCAAACTGAGTATTTCCAAACTCATCCCCCGCATAGATCATAGGGGTTCCTCTGCTACACATAAGGACGGTTATGGCATTTCTCATCATTCGAAATCTTAAGTCCAGAACTCCGGGATCATCGGTTTCTCCCTCAATACCGCAGTTCCAGCTTCTGTTGTCGTTGGCACCGTCAGTATTGTTCCAGCCGTTGTCCTCATTGTGCTTGTTGTTATAGGTATACAGGTCATAGAGCGTAAAACCGTCATGGCAGGTAATGAAATTGACCGAGGAGTCATATCCAAGGTATGAACCGCCATAGAGGTCCATGGAACCTGTTATTCTCTTTACTGCTTCCGGAGCCGACCAGATATCTCCCTTCAGATAGGACCTGATATCATCACGGTATTTGCCGTTCCATTCAGCCCATCTCTTCCAGGCCGGGAAATTACCAACCTGATACATTCCGCCTGCATCCCAGGCTTCTGCAATGAGCTTGATATTGCCAAGTATAGGATCGTAAGCAAGTCTCTGGATGAGCGGAGGCTTCTCCATGGGTGCTCCGTCCTGATCTCTTCCCAGAATACTTGCAAGGTCAAATCTAAAGCCGTCTACACGATATTCCTCAACCCAGTATCTGAGGCACTGAACGATGAACTCCTGAACCATCGGATGGTTACAGTTCATAGTATTTCCGCAGCCGCTGAAGTTGTAGTACTGGCCATAAGGAGTAAGCAGATAATAGATATTGTTATCAAAGCCCTTAAACGAAATAAATGGACCGTTTTCATTACCCTCAGCCGTGTGATTGAACACAACATCAAGGATAACTTCAATTCCGTTATCCTTAAGTGTCTTGATCATATGTTTAAGCTCAACGCCCTCTTTGTTGTACTCACTCTGAGATGCGTAGCTTGTATTTGGAGCAAAAAAGCTTATGGTATTATATCCCCAGTAATCAAGAAGAGTCTTACCGTTGACCTCTCTCTTGTCTCTGGTCTCATCAAACTCAAAGATAGGCATCAGCTCCACCGCCGTAACGCCAAGCCTCTTTAAGTACTCAACTTTCTGTTTTATCCCGTCAAAGGTTCCCCTGTACTTAACTCCTGATGAAGGATCCATGGTAAAGCCTCTGACATGCATTTCATAGATCACGGAATCGCACATGGGTATACCGAGGGAATTCGTATCATTCCACTCAAAGTTATTCCTTACGACCCTTGCCCTGTAGGCACCGTCTTTATTCGGGTTCTGCCCCCATATTCTCTGTCCTGAAACCGCTTTTGCATACGGATCCAGAAGCAGATGATTTTTATCGAACAAAAGACCTTTCTCCGGCTCCCAGGGACCATCAACACTGTAGGAATACTCCAGATTCTCTATATCAAGGCCAAAGACGATCATGGAGTAGACCTTACCTATCCTGTAGCTCTCAGGAAACGGGATCTGTACAAAGGGCTTTAGCTCACCTCTTTTATAAAGCAGAAGGGTGATCGATGTAGCTCCGTTGGAATAGGCAGTAAAATTAACGCCATCTGTGAGCATGGTGGCGCCGTTGATGTTATAAAACCCGGGTCTTATCCTATAGCCGTTCACTTCATCGAGAGCAAGCAGCTGCCTTCCCACATCAGCTTTTCTGAGCTCTCTGGGCTGGCTTTCACCTATCTCAACCGGCTTTTTTGGCTTAGCGTGTCTTCTGTACTCTTCCATATATTTATTTTATCATCTTTATGACAAAAAATGTGTTAAAAAAAGAAAAACCATCCCTATAAAAGGGATGGTTTCTCGTGTAAATTTATATATTAGTGTGATATATCACACAGGATATGCTCCGTTTTTGGTATCAGCTGCTGTAAGGTCAACCTTGTCCTTCTGAGCTGCACGATACTTGAAGAAGTCTGTAGCAACCTGAGGGAACAGTGCATAGGACAAAACGTCCTCATCCTGCTCCTTCCACTGAGCAACTTCCTTCTCGAACTTTGGAAGTCCGGGCTCAAGCTTATCTGCAGGTCTGCAGGTAATAACCTCTCTGTCGCCGATGATCTTCTTCTGAACTTCAGGATTGAAAGGCTTGATTGTCTTACCATATTCACCGGCAAGAAGATCCTTGGTCTGATCTGTAGCAACCTTGTATCTCTCACCCATAAGTACGTTCATAACGGCCTGAGTACCAACGATCTGTGATGAAGGTGTAACAAGAGGTGGCTCACCGAAGTCCTTACGAACTCTTGGGATCTCCTCAAGAACTGTGTTGTACTTGTCGCTGGCATTCTGCTCCTTGAGCTGGCTAACCATGTTGGAAAGCATTCCGCCGGGAACCTGATACATAAGAGTCTTGATATTAACACCAAGAACCTTGGGATCCATAAGTCCGTTTGCAAGACACTCTTCTCTGTAAGGTCTGAAGTAATCAGCGATCTCAGCAAGAACCTTCTGATCAAGTCCTGTCTCAAAAGGCTGTCCCTTGAAGGCCTCTACCATAACCTCTGTAGCAGGCTGTGATGTTCCGAGAGCAAATGGTGAAATAGCGCAGTCGATGATATCAACACCTGCCTCAGCAGCCTTCATGTATGTCATGCTGGCAACACCTGAGGTGTAATGTGTGTGAAGGTCGATAGGAAGCTTAGTAGCGCTCTTAAGAGCCTTGACAAGCTTCTCTGCCTCATAAGGAAGAAGAAGTCCTGCCATATCCTTGATACAGATAGAATCTGCACCCATGTTCTCGATATCTTTTGCAATGTTCATCCAGTACTCTTCTGTGTATGCATCACCAAGTGTGTATGCAAGAGCGATCTGAGCATGTCCGCCTTCCTTCTTGCAGGCATTAACAGAAGCCTCAAGGTTACGAAGGTCATTCAGACAGTCGAAAATACGGATGATATCGATACCGTTAGCGATTGACTTCTGTACGAAGTACTCAACTACGTCATCGGGATAGTGCTTGTATCCTAAGATATTCTGTCCACGAAGAAGCATCTGAAGCTTAGTGTTCTTGAATCCTGCTCTGAGCTTACGAAGTCTCTCCCATGGATCTTCCTTAAGGAATCTCATTGAAGCATCAAATGTAGCACCGCCCCAGCACTCAACAGCGTTGTATCCAACCTTATCCATAGTCTCGATGATTGGAAGCATCTTCTCTGTAGGCATTCTGGTCGCAATAAGAGACTGATGAGCGTCACGAAGAACGGTCTCATTGATGCGAACTGGTTTTTTCTCTAATTCTGCCATATCTAATATCCTTTCTAAGATAATTATTCTCTAAAACTTAAACCCCAAAAACTGCCATAAATGTACCTGCAACTACGGCAGTACCGATAACACCGGCAACGTTAGGTCCCATGGCATGCATGAGCAGGAAGTTGGAAGGATCATATTCTGAACCAACCTTCTGTGATACACGTGCAGCCATAGGAACGGCTGATACACCGGCAGATCCGATGAGCGGATTGATCTTGCCTCCTGTAACCAGGCACAGGAGCTTACCGAGAAGACATCCGGCTGCTGTACCAAAGGCAAATGCTATAAGTCCAAGTACAACGATGATAAGGGTTGTCTTGTTAAGGAATGCCTCAGCACTTGTTGTAGCGCCAACCGATGTTCCGAGAAGGATAACTACGATGTACATAAGTGCATTAGAAGCTGTCTCCTGAAGCTGACGAACAACACCTGACTCTCTGAAGAGGTTACCAAGCATCAGCATACCGATAAGAGGTGCTGTTGTAGGAAGTATCATACAAACAACGATGGTAACGATTACAGGGAAAAGAATCTTCTCAAGCTTGGATACTTCTCTAAGCTGCTGCATTCTGATGGTTCTTTCCTTCTGTGTTGTAAGAAGCTTCATGATAGGTGGCTGTATCATTGGAACCAGAGCCATGTAGGAATAAGCTGCAACGGCGATAGGTCCAAGGATTGATGTTTGGTGGAGCTTGGATGCAAGGAAGATAGATGTAGGACCATCTGCTCCTCCGATGATTGATACTGCTGCAGCCTGCTGGTCATTGAAGCCAAATGCGATGGCCATGAAGTAAGCTGCAAAGATACCAAACTGTGCTCCGGCTCCCATAAGGAAGCTGATAGGGTTAGCGATAAGCGGACCAAAGTCTGTCATCGCTCCTACTCCCATGAAAATAAGTGAAGGCAGAATAGCCCACTCATCAAGGATGTAGAAATAATGGAGAAGACCACCGGCTGCACCATTAACCGGCTCTGCCATGATTTCAGGATAAATATTTACAAGAAGCATACCGAAAGAAATCGGTACCAAAAGCAAAGGCTCAAATCCCTTGGCAATTGCCAGGTACAAGAACACGAGCGCTACTACGATCATGATATAGTTGCCCGGTTTCATTGTTGTAAAGGCTGTCTGTTGCCAGAGATTAGATAATGTATTAACTATGTAATCCATTCGTATCCTCTTTCTGTTTTTTCAAACTTTAAGTTTCTCTGACCTTATTAGTTAAGAGTTGCAAGTACTCTTCCTGCCTCAACAGAATCGCCTGCTGCTACATCGATGCTTGCTACTGTTCCGTCTGAAGGAGCTACCATAGGGATCTCCATCTTCATTGACTCAAGAGTGATAACCGCGTCGCCCTTCTTAACAGCCTGACCTACATTAGCGTCAATTCTGAGAACCTTACCTGCTGCGCCTGCCTCGATCTTGATTGAACCAGCGCCTGCGCTTGCCTTCTTAGCAGGTGCTGCGGGAGCCTTAGGAGCGGGAGCTGCTGCTCTTGCTGCAGGAGCTGCTCCGCCTGCGCCTTCCTCTACTGTTACATCATATACGTTTCCGTTAACGGTTATTGTATAGTTCTTCATTGTTTCTCCTTTCAAAGCTCACTGGCTTATCTGTTATTCTTCCATTTTGAATTTACTCTTCTGATAGATCTTACTGTGAAGCCATCAGTTGATGCGCTTCCCTCATATGCTGCTATAGCTGCTGCAATTACTGCAACAAGTTCAGCATCAGAGGAGAGATCTTCTTTGTCAGCAATCTGAGTGATTGTGTTATCCATTGCCTTCTGGGCAATTTCCTTATCGCTCTCTTTCTTCTTTCTGCCTGTTCCGGAAATAAGCGGGAACAATGAAATAATAAGAGAAATAATGATAAGTACTGAGAATGCCATACCCATTCCGAGAAGGGTATTAAGTCCGGCATTCTCAAGTTTCTCACCGGTGGTCTTATTGACTGTTACACCGAGGTCTGTAGGAAGACCTTCGTTGTTCAAATACATCTCCATAAGAGCATCGTGCTTGGTTCCTGTGATCGTAGCATCAACTACCAGTACACCATCTTTATTGATGAAATATGATGTTTCAGTAACGCTTACATCACCGGCCAATGTCTCTTTTGATGAAAATCCGATATCATCGATAGCCTTATACCAGCTGTCATATCCGGATCTGCATGTCTCATAGAAATCGTCATCATAGCTGATAGTTCCGTTCTGGTCACTGGCAGCTAAATTAAAGTACAATTTCTCTTCAAAATTGTCAGGTGTTATGCCCTCAAGATACCAGTTTTCAAACAACTGATCCTCGAAAATATTGGCATAATGATCGATGAATTCACCCGTAAATCTATTGGGATCGTATCTGCTTCCCTCTACTGTGTTGTAATTGGTCTCTTCGCCACAGCCTGTAAGTCCGAGAAGGCAGCTCATTACAAGTCCCAAAACAAGTATTTTATGCTTCATTCTGAGTGCTCCCTTCATTAAACTGTGCCGTGTTTCTTAGCAGGACGCTCATCCCTCTTTGTAAAAAGCATCTCAAAGGCGCCGATCACATACTTTCTTGTGTCAGCGGGCTCGATGATCTCATCAACATATCCTCTTGCAGCAGCGCTCTTAACATTGTTCTGAAGCTGTGCATAATCTGCAGCTGCCTTGGATACAGTCTCAGCATCCTTACCATCACAGATGATCTTGGCTGCAATATTTGCATCCATAGTTCCGATCTGTGCATCAGGCCAGCTGATAGTGATATCAGCACCAAGTGCCTTGGAATTCATTACAACGTAAGCACTTCCGAAGGCCTTACCTGTTACAAGGTTAACCTTAGGTACTGTTGCATTTGCAAGAGCATAAACAAGCTTACCTGCAGCCTTGGCAACATGCTTCTCGTCACACTGTGTTGATCCGAAGCCTGTAGCATTAGTAAGTGTAAGAACAGGAATATCAAAAGCATCACAGAAGTTAATGAACTCAGCTGCCTTGTTGCATGCATGAGCTGTAAGCTTGTCATCAAACTTCTCTACTTCCTTACCATTCTCATCAAAAAGAGCTGTACGGTTTCCGACAAGACCAACAGTTGAACCGTTGAGCTTAACGAATCCTGTAACCATCTCTTTAGCATAATCTCTCTTAGTCTCGAAGAATACGCCGTTATCAGCGATCTGACCTGCGATAAGAGCAGGATCAGCTGTGTATCCGTCAAGGTTCTCACATGCTCTGTTGAGATCATCTGAGCACTCGTCGTATGAATCACCGTCTTCGTTGTTTGAAGGAAGAAGTGAAACGAGCTCTCTGATCTGAGCATAGATAGAAGCCTCATCAGCTACTACATCAACATTGCCGGCGTTCTCGCTCTGCCACTTGGCACTTGATGTGTCAAGCTTCTCTTTGTAGTTGCCGTCAAGTACGTTAGGTGAGTTAACAAAAAGCTTAGCCTTGTCAGACTCCATAAATGTGAAATCAGTGATTGAAGGGATTAAAGCAAGTCCTCCACCGCATGTTCCAAAGACAGCTGTAATCTGAGGAACTACACCTGAAGCCTCCACCTGCTTAAGATAAATCTCACCGAATGCATTAAGTGCATCGCTTCCTTCCTGAAGACGAAGGCCTGCTGAATCGATAAGTCCGATAACAGGTGATCCGGTCTTGATAGCCAGGTCGTAAAGACGAACGATCTTCTTGGCATGCATCTCACCAATTGATCCGCCAAGCACTGACGAATCCTGGCTGTATACATACACCAGATTTCCGTCGATTACACCGTAGCCGGTAACTACACCGTCTGATGGTGTATCTTCCTGTTTCAGATTGAAATCTGTGCTTCTTGCTGTCACAAGTGCGCCAATTTCAACGAAACTGTTTTCATCGAGCAAAGCATTAATTCTTTGACTCGCTTGTGAAGAACTACTCATTTGTTTACCTCCATGAATATATTTTTATGCATAAACTCGCAACTTTAGTCACAGTATAGTATACCATAAAACCTATTAAAAAAAAGAGGAGAATGCCAATTAATTCACATTCTCCCTAGGTTTTTTAAATATCAAGTTTAAGATTTACTTCTGCTTCGGCCTGTGCCTTGAACTCCTCGACCTGAACAGGGCCTATTGCCGGCAGTTCCTCGATGGAACGAACGCCAAAACTACGCAGGAACTCCTCTGTCGTTCCAAACAAAAGTGGTCTTCCCGGAGCATCCAGCCTTCCAAGCTCCTGTACCAGTCCGAACTCCACAAGTCTGTTTACGGCGTGATCGCTGTTAACTCCGCGGATCTTCTCGACTTCTAGCCTTGTGATGGGCTGCTTGTAAGCAATTATTGAAAGAGTCTCCATAAGTGAATCGGTAAGCACCGCTTTTTTGGGTGCTTTGGCGATCTTCACCAGGTACTCATACATCTCCTTTTTGGTGCAGAGCTGAACAGCCTTATCAAGCTCTATGATTCCTATTCCGCTGTCCTCTTTCTCATATTTTTCTTTTAAATAAGCGATATAATCCTTAACACTCTTGGGTTCTTCCTCCATTGCCTTAGCAAGGGCATTTATCTCCACAGAATCACCCATGGTAAAAAGAATAGCCTCAACAATTGCTGCGCCTTCTTCTCTAGTCATCTTAGCTTGCCTTTCTGGATGTGATTATTATGTCTCCGAACGTAGTCTCCTGCTCGATCTCTATCTCTCCGAGCTTCATCTCCTCAAGCATAACAAGGAAGGTTACGATTATCTCCGTCTTGCTATGCTGTTTTTCAAGGAGCTGCCTGAAGCTGAATCTGTCATGTTCTCTTATGTATGCCTTGATGTAAAGCGTCTTGGCATCCATATCGATCTCTTCCTTCTCGATATTACCGAACTTACTTCTTATGGGATCGACCTTGTCCTCCTGTCTCTTTAAAAGCTCCTGGAAGATGGTATTTAACTTGGTCAGCGTGGTATCCCCTATAAGATCCGAAAAATCAATGGGCATCTCATAGTCCCTGACCTCCTTCGGAAGGTCTTTTTGCCTGAACCACTGCATATCAGCATCCATCTGCATATCCTTAAGTTCATAGGCCATATACTTGTACATCTTGTACTCAAGGAGTTTCTCAACAAGTTCGGCTCTGGGATCCTCCTCTTCACCGTCCTCGTTAACCTCCTTGGGAAGCAGCATCTTGCACTTAATATCAATAAGCGTTGCTGCCATGACCAAAAACTCAGAGGTTACATCCATATCCTCTTTCTGCATGGCATTGATATATGCCATATACTGCTCAGTTATGGTAACGATAGGAATATCGTAAATATCTATCTGATTCTTATCGATCAGGTGCATAAGAAGGTCCAATGGTCCCTCAAACACCTGAAGCTTGACCTCAAGTGACATTCTTTTTTCCCCTCAATTTAATGACAGAAACTTCTCCGGGATTAAACATTCTGACGTGTATGGTGTGAGTCCCAAGTCCTCTGCTGAGTATCATTGTGCTGTCGCCTTCTTTGAACATGCCTGCATCGTATTTTGGGAAAAGAGATATCGCAGGTGATATTACTCCTCCTAAAAACGGAAGCCTTATGATACCGCCGTGAACATGGCCGGAAAGAGCCAGGTCTGCGCCCCACTTGGCGTAATCCTTGAAATATATGGGATTATGAGCGATCAGGATTTGGAAATTGTCCTTCTCATCGCCATTTACCTTGCCTACAAGACTCTCAATATGGCCCTGTGGCATCTTCATCTTCACAACCTTAGGAAAGTAGTCCATATCAAGGCAAAGTCCTGTAACCCTGATGTTGGTCCCCTCTATCATTGCGGATTCATTCTCAAGATATATGGCTCCGGCCCTCTTTAATCTGCTCTTGTATCGGTCATAAAGATTTCCAAAGTCAGCTCTAAAGACCTTTATCTTTTCCTCGTGATTGCCGTTTGAAATATATACAGGATACCTTGAAGAAAGGTCCTCTAAAAGCCTGAGTCCCGAATCAACTTCCACATTCCTGTGGTTCTTGGTGGCTGTGATCATGTCTCCCGCACAAAATACAGCATCGGGAGAAATCCTGTCCACGGCCTCTATGAGCCTCTCGTTATTCCTCCCATAGAAATAACCATGCAGATCCGTAAGAAATACATATACAAAATCCCGGTCAAGCTTATCGCTGCTCACCTCATACTCCCTAACCTTAAAGTTATGAGTATCGTGGTAAATAACAAGACCTGCCAGAACGATCACTAATGCAATTATTGCTAAATTAACAATCCACATAGGTTAAATTCCATTTCAAACGTAACAAGAAACATTTTATCACAGCTAATAGAAGATTTGTACTTTAGTTTGAACACAACATAAAAAGGTCCCCGGTTACACCAGGGACCCTTCTAATTGATTTAGTTATATTTGCGCTTTCTTGCTGCTTCAGACTTCTTCTTGCGTCTTACGCTTGGCTTCTCGTAGTGCTCTCTCTTACGGATCTCCTGCTGGATACCAGCCTTTGCGCAACTTCTCTTAAAACGACGCAGTG
>JAFSTR010000194.1 GCA_017445665.1 Butyrivibrio sp.
CATTTCAGTTATTTTATGGAAAGTTGGCTCAATTATACCATCTATCTTCAGATTGAGCTCAAAATAATTACAAAAAATCAAGGAATTTTAAATCGCAGTGGAATTTACTGTTTCACTGGAATTTAAAATTTCAAGTCAGCTTTAAAGAGAGAGTTCTTCCCACTCGTCATAAAGCCTTTGAAGATTCTCCTGTATTTCTGTCTGCTCATCGGTCAGCTTTCTGAGTTTAGCAAGGTCAGTTCCAACCGCAGGATCCGAGAGCTGCTCTGTAATTTCAGCATCTCTTTCCTCAAGTTTTTCAATCTCTTCCTCGCACTTTTTAAGAGCAGCTTCCTGCTTTCTCTTTTTGGCCTGAGCTTCCTTCTGGGCTTTCCAGTCATCAGAACCTGAGGTCTGTTTTGTATCGGTCAAATTTTCTTTCGAATCAAGGCTGTCAGTGCTGTTCTCATATTTATAAGCGCTGTCGGCAAATCCTGCCTGAGAGCGGCTCTTTTCACCAAAAAGACGCTCCATGCGCTCATCTACATGCTCTAAGTAGTAATCATAGTTTCCAATATAGTTGACCAGCTGTCCCTTAGTCAGATCCAAAATCCTGGTGGCAGTCTTGTTTATAAAGTATCTGTCATGGCTGACATAGAGAACTGTTCCCTCATAACCTGATATAGCCGACTCGAGGATTTCTTTGCTGGTGATATCAAGGTGGTTGGTCGGCTCATCCAGAATCAGGAAATTGGCATCTGAAAGCATGAGCTTGGCAAGGCTTACTCGTCCCTTCTCACCGCCGGACAAATCTCCGATCCGCTTAAATACGTCATCTCCCGTGAAAAGAAATGCAGCCAGAGTGTTCCTGATCTGAGTATTGTTAAGTGTCGGATAGGCGTCGGAAATCTCTTCAAAAAGAGTCTTCTCATCGT
Organism: Butyrivibrio sp.; assembly: GCA_017445665.1. Classification (GTDB taxonomy): domain Bacteria; phylum Bacillota; class Clostridia; order Lachnospirales; family Lachnospiraceae; genus Butyrivibrio. The sequence goes on from JAFSTR010000194.1 coordinate 915, forward strand.
GCAGAACGTGATGTTCCTGATCATAATACCCAACATGGACCTTGACGCCGTATGTAATCTTACCGGCATCCATGGGTTCCACCTGGTTTATTATCTTAAGGAGCGTGGTCTTACCGGTTCCGTTGTCGCCGATGATGGCCACATGTTCTCCCTTTTTGATCTCAAAATCAAGGCCTTCAAAGAGCTTTTCATTGCCAAAAGACTTGGATACGCCCTCAGCTGTAAGGACATCTCCGCCGCTCTCACAGTTGGGCTTTAGAGTGATCTTCATGCTGTCATTTATATCCTGAGGCTTATCGAGGACTTCGATCTTGTCCAGCATCTTCTCTCTGCTCTCAGCTCTTTTTATGGATTTCTCCCTGTTAAAAGACTTGAGCCTCTCTATAACCTCTTCCTGGTGCTTGATCTCGGCCTGCTGCTTGATATAGGCGTTCCATTCGATAGCTCTTTTTTGTTCCTTCTTGATGGCATAATCAGAATAATTGCCGGTAAATGAAGAAACCCTGCAGTTCTCCACCTCGATCACCTTGTCAGCGATCTTATCAAGGAAATATCTGTCATGGGATACGATCATGACCGCACCCTTATAATTGAGCAGATAGGTCTCAAGCCATCTGATAGAGTTCATATCCAGGTGGTTTGTGGGCTCGTCGAGGATTATGAGATCCGGATTCTGCAAAAGAAGCTTACCCAGAGCAACTCTGGTCTTCTGACCTCCGGAAAGAGTGCTTATCTTCTTGTCAAACTCCTCCTCCAAAAAGCCAAGTCCCTTTGCAACGCCGGTTACTTCGCTCTTCCAGGCATAGCCTGACATCCTCTGGAACTCATCGTTCATCTTGGTGTATCTGTCGAGAAGAGCATTGAGCTCATCCCCCTGAAGGTGCTTCATCTGCTCCTCAGCATCCCTGATGGCATCTTCAAGCTCCCAGACTGCTCTCTTTACCTCTTTGAATTCCTCATAGATGGTGTTTTCTGTGTCAATATTCTGATTTTGGGCAAGGTAACCCACGGTCACATCCTTTGAAAAAGTGACGTCACCTTCATCGGGGGTAAGCTCACCCAGTATAAGCTTAAGAAGGGTTGTCTTGCCTGCTCCGTTAATTCCGACAATGGCAACCTTCTCATTATTCTCCACATGAAAAGAGGCATCCCTAAGGATGTCCTTTCCATCAAAGCTTTTATATAATCCGTGTACCGAAAGAATCATTTAGTGCTCCAAAATCTGCAATTTATTGATATGATACGAATTGTTTACCCTTGTATCATATCATATTCTTCGGCTATTGCATCTAAAAATTCTTCACTTCCGAGTTTTTCAGGATTTGGAAGTGATGTGATAAGTGCAAGGTCACCTGTCATTCTGCCTGACTCAATGACAGAAAGTGTTGCCTTTTCCATCTTGTCAGCCCAGTCCCGGAGCTCTTTTATTCCATCAAGTTCTCCCCTCTTTCTAAGGGCCCCTGTCCATGCAAAGATTGTTGCTACAGGGTTTGTGGATGTAGGCTCACCCTTTAAGTACTTGTAGTAATGTCTCTGAACTGTTCCGTGTGCTGCTTCATACTCGTATACGCCTGTAGGTGAAACAAGAACAGATGTCATCATCGCAAGTGAACCGAAGGCTGATGAAACCATGTCGCTCATTACATCTCCGTCGTAGTTCTTGCAGGCCCAGATAAATCCGCCCTTTGACTTCATTACGCGGGCAACGGCATCATCGATAAGAGTATAAAAATATGTGATCCCTGCTGCTTCAAAGTCCTTTTTAAACTCTGTCTCGAAGATCTCATCAAAGATCTCTCTGAATCTTCTATCGTAGGTCTTACTGATGGTATCCTTGGTTCCCAGCCAGAGTTCTTTCTTCTCAGCCAGGGCATATTTAAAGCATGCTCTTGCAAAGCTCTTTATAGAAGCGTCCTTGTTGTGGATGCCCTGAATGATACCGGGTTCCTTGAACTCCTCTATGGTCTCTCTTATTACCTTTCCGTCATCGCCTGTAAATACAAGCTCAGCCTTACCGGGTCCCGGAACCCTGATCTCAACGTTCTTATAAACATCACCGTAGGCATGTCTTGCAAGAGTAATAGGCTTTTCCCAGGTTCTTACGTTAGGCTCTATTCCCTTTACCATGATAGGTGTGCGGAAAACTGTTCCATCAAGGATTGCTCTGATGGTACCGTTGGGGCTCTTCCACATCTTCTTAAGATCATATTCCTTAACTCTCTCGTTGTTGGGAGTAATTGTTGCGCACTTAACAGCAACGCCGTACTTAAGAGTTGCATTGGCTGAATCAACAGTTACCTGATCATCAGTCTCATCCCTGTGCTTAAGTCCAAGGTCGTAGTACTCACTCTTCAGATCAATGTGCGGAAGGATCAGCTTGTCCTTGATCATCTGCCAGAGGACTCTTGTCATCTCATCTCCGTCCATCTCAACTATGGGTGTTGTCATTTGTATCTTGCTCATGGGCTTATCTCCTTGTAATAACAGTATTTTTTAATTTTCGAACATCTCCAGAAGGCCGTGATCCACCATATTCTCATAGGCGTTGATCATGTGCTGGTTAGCCAGCTCCTCAGCCTTGTCAGCATTCTTCTCCCTGATGGCTTCCATGATGTATTTGTGCTCAACATTGGAAACAGCACCACGGCTGCTGGAAAGGGTCTTTTGCCTTACTCTCCACACATACTGGTGGTAGTCCTTAAGAAGGTGCTCAAGCATCTTGGAACCCGATGCCTCATAGAGAATTGTATGGAATCTGTTATCAAGCTCAGCCATCTGCTCCATGTGACCTCTTGCAGCATGGAACTCAGCCAGATATATGACTTCCTCCATCTCCTCGATCTGAGCCTTGGTTATGTTCTCACAGGCCCATCTTGCGCAGAGTCCCTCAAGCTTGGACCTTATCATATAGATGTCCTGGATGTCTTTTACCTTAATGCCTGTAACATAGGCTCCCCTGTTCGGGATGATGGTGATGAGTCCCTCAAGTTCAAGCTGTCTGAAAGCCTCTCTTACGGGTGTTCTCGACACGCCAAGCTCCTGACCGATGGCAACTTCCTTAAGTTCCTCATGGTCCTTGTATTTACCGTTTAATATATCTTCCCTGATCCTGTGAAAAACACGGCCTCTGAGCGAGTACTTATCCGTGACTTCCTGCTTTAAATCGTTGTTTTCCATTCCATGTCGTGGTC
>JAFSTR010000195.1 GCA_017445665.1 Butyrivibrio sp.
AAAGATAAAAGTAGACTTTTAAAGTTTTTCTATTTCCTGTACCGGAGCCGTTACAGTGATCAAAACCTTGGTAATACGGTTGCCTTTTATGCCTCTTGCTGTAAGTGTGATACCGTTATCAAGCGTAACAGTCTCTCCGTAACCCGGAAGTCTGTCAAGAGCCTCGATCATAAGTCCTCCGATGGAATCGTAGTCCTCAGAGTCAAGGTCTGTACCGAGTTCATCATTTATGTCGTCCAGCTTCATGTTGCCTTCTACAAGGTAACGCCTTCCGCCCACATTCTTGATGAGATTGATCTCATCAGAGTCATACTCATCTCTTATCTCACCGACGATCTCCTCGAGGAGGTCCTCGAGGGTGATCATTCCAACCGTGGCTCCGTACTCAGACAGAACAAACGCCACGTTCTGTGATTTCTCTCTCATCTCTACAAGAAGGTCTGCAGTCTTCTTGAATTCATAAGTATAATACGCTTTTCTTAAGTGATCGGAGATCTTAAATCCTTCCTTGTCCTGAAGAAGGATGAGGTCTTTGACATTTATCAGTCCGATAACATTGTCCTGTTCATTGCCTTCATACACCGGGATCCTGGTGTACATATTCTCCTTAAAGACTTTCATGACCTCGTCATAGGTAGCCTGAGTGCTGACGCAGCTCATATCTATCCTTGGTATCATGATGTCTTTTGCCACGGCATCAGAAAAATCAAATACGTTGTAAATGATCTCCTTCTCTCCGCTCTCAATGACACCGTCCTCATGGCTGACATCAACGTAGGTCTTAAGCTCGTTCTCAGTCATAGCCTGACGATTGTCGGTATCAACATGAAGGATCTTAAGTATCACCGTTGCTATACCGTTGATAACAAAACTTAAAGGCACCATGATCGCCATGAGCGCCACAATGATACCCGAGTACCACAGTGAGATATTCTCAGCATACGCCGTAGCAATAGTCTTGGGTATGATCTCGCCAAAGATAAGAACGACCAATGTAAGCACACCGGTTCCTATACCAATGGCAAAGCTTCCGAACATATCCGTCACCAGGACGGTCATAAGTGCCGATGCACTTAAGTTTACAATATTGTTACCGATCAGGATCGCCGAGAGCATCTTCTGAGTGTCCTCGCATATATGAAGGACTCTCGCAGCGCCTTTGTTTCCCTCGTCGGCAAGTGCTTTCATCTTAACTTTATTACAGGTCATCAGCGCCGTTTCCGCCGATGAAAAGAATGCTGATAATAATACCAGAACAATAAGGATTATTATCCTAAGCAAGTGTACGTCCAATTTAGCCTCCTTAGCGGGTCTTAACTGAGAGGATTGAGATAGAATTCCTTAAAGTCTTCATAGCCCTGGTCAGAAAGCTGCTGCTTCTGGAACTTCTTGTTCTTGTTCATACGAACAACCAGAACCTGAGTACCTTTTGCTCTCTCATCCTGAGCTTCCTTGATAATCTCTGCGAGCCTCTCTCCCGCAATACCTTTCTCTATAAGGAAGGCTTTCTTCTGATCCGCTCCGGGAATCTTGAAGCCTTCATCCATCATGATCATGATGATCCTCTCAAATCCGATGGAGAATCCACAAGCCGGAGTGTCCTGTCCAAGGAACTTACCTACCATCTTGTCATATCTTCCGCCACCGCCGCAGCTTCCGCCGTACTGTGGCATAGCAACCTCAAAAATGGTTCCTGTGTAGTAGCTCATTCCGCGGACCAGAGTCGGGTCAAACACCATTTCAAACTGTGCTGTCTTAGTGCTCTCTACTGAACTGATGATCTCTGAAAGTCCCTGTCTTGTATCGGCATCAAGGAAATCACCTATCTTATCTGCGATCACCTTAAGTCCCTCAAGAGAGTCTTTTCCCTCTGCTGCCTTGAACAGATCCAGATATTTATCAACGCTCTCCTGCGCAAATCCCGCTTTTACAAGTTCCTCTGAAACTCCCTCTATTCCGATCTTGTCCATCTTGTCCAATGTTATGAACACGTTGTCGTACTCTTCTTCGGGAAAAGAGCTGTAGGCTGCCATAGCCTTCAGGATCCTTCTGTCATTTATCCTGATCTTAAAGTCCTTAAATCCGAGTCTTCCCAGAGTTGTGGTCGTAGCAAGGATGAGCTCAATCTCTGCCAGGTTTGATGCCTCTCCGAGAATATCGATATCACACTGCATGAACTGACGATACCTGCCCTTCTGTGGTCTGTCGGCTCTCCATACATTTCCCATCTGAAGTGCCTTAAAAGGCGCAGGAAGCTCACCGGCGTGATTTGCATAAAAGCGGACCAGCGGAACCGTAAGGTCATAACGAAGTCCTGAATCAGTAAGGTCGTTCTCCTCTTTTGCAGTCTCGAGGTTTAACTTCTCACCTCTTTTCATAACTTTGAAAATAAGCTTCTCATTCTCGCCGCCCTGTTTGCTGTTAAGGTTCGCCAGGGATTCAACCGCCGGTGTCTCGATCGATGTAAAGCCGAACTCGCCGTAAGTCTTTTTGATCACTCCAATGCAGTAGTCTCTAAGCTGCATCTCAGCAGGAAGTATATCCTTCATGCCTGTAACGGGCTTTTTTACCAGTGCCATCTCTTAAAAACCTCCAAAAAACTATATACTGCTAGATTTTACTATTATTTGGCAGTAAGCACAAGCGTTTTAATGCTTATTATTCTCTCTCAAAAACTCAATGAACTGATCCTTGGGCATGGGCCTTGCATAATAAAAGCCCTGAATGTGGTCGCAGCCGATCCTGACAATCTGCTCGGCCTGTTCCTGTGTTTCAACACCCTCTGCCACAATCTCTTTTCCCAAAGCCTTAATGATCTTAACAAGATTTATCATCACCATATAGGAGGTCTCAGATTCAAAGGCAGATTGGATAATGCTCTTATCAAGCTTAAAGATTTCCACAGGAAGCGACGATATCCTTGCAAGATTCGAATATCCTGTTCCGAAATCATCCATTGAGAACGGAAAGCCGTAGCTCATAAGCTTTTCAATATTTTCATCCATTGCAGAAGTGATACCCTCTTCAAAGGTCTCTGTTATCTCAAAGTTGAGCTGTCCGGCCTTCACGCCGTACTTTTCCACGGTCTTTATTATGTTTTCAGAAAGATTTGTCTGGATGCAGTCAACTACAGACAGATTCACCTCTACATAATCAAGACCAAGCTGCGTTGCTTCAGTAGTCGAGATCATCTCGCAGACCTGATTCAAAACAAAATTATCGATAGCTACAACCATACCGTTTCTCTCTGCAACCGGCATGAATACAGCAGGAGAAATAAATCCCATCTGCGGGTTGCGAAGTCTGAGAAGCGCCTCACAGGAAGAAAACAGCCCCGTAACCGGATCATAGATCGGCTGGTAATATACCTCCAAAAGTTCATCATCAAGAGCATGCTTGACTATCATATCGATCTTCTTGTCATGCTCGATGTGCTTGAGGTTAAGATCCGATACCCTGAGGATATCCCTGTTGTGGTGGCGCAGCGTCTTTTTGATCACTTCCCTCACCTCGTTGAACTTCTCAACCGAATCCACCTCGTCGGGAAAACCAATCAGGTATGAGTTAACGAATATCTTAACCTCCTCACCCTTCATAGACCATGGATCCTTAAATCTCTTTCTTATCTGTTCGGTGACTCTCTCAATAACAGCATCATCGGGATCAACATCAGGGAATATCATATAGTAGTTTCCGTCATTCGTATAATACACTTCACCAGTATGACTAAGATGCTTTAAATAGTAGGTTATCTGGGATAAAAGGTCGGCAACAGTCTCAAGCGACTCTCCTCCGGTGACAGTTTCCAGCCTTTCTAAAGCAATCCCGTACACCGTAAATATCTTTTTCTGAATCAGGTTACTTGAAATCGCGAAGTTTAAAGCATTTTGGGTTCCGGCTCCGCTTATGCCGTCGCGAAATTCTCCGGGATTCTGGACAGTATATACACAGAGCAGAAGCGCAAGAGATACACTGAACTCAAATATAGCACCGGATCCGGTAATTATCCTTATAGGCACACCTGCCAGCATAAGAACATAGTAAACAATAAGAGAAATGAATTTCTCAGTGCTTAGTGACCTTGAGTATCTTACGTACAGATACGCAGCGTAGATAAAATAAACATACAGCGCAAAATTGACCAGCGCTCCCTGCGGATAGTTGTATTCCAGCTCGCCTTCATAGGAAAATGTAAAGAAAAAGTCACTTATGATACCGCTTAAGAAAAACAGCACAGAAAAAATGGTCGGCACAAACAGGAGTATCTTTCTGAAGGGCGACTCGAACTCAATGCGAAAGATTGTCATAACATATATCA
>JAFSTR010000196.1 GCA_017445665.1 Butyrivibrio sp.
AGAGTACATTCCGTAATCAAAGCTGTCCATGTCGATCCCGCCTTCCTCTCTCAGGACCTTGAAGCGCTTTAAAAACTCTCTGTAATCTGTCCTTGAAGTATTCTCAAATTTCAAGATCCAGTCGAGTTTGCCAAGTCTGTCAGAGGCGTTCTTGCCTATTGTCTCTATCTCAGTCTGAAGGCGCTTAGCCTCCTTATCCCAGTCTTTCTCTTTTCTCTCTATCTGCTTAAGGCGTCTGGGATTTATGTACTTTTCCTTTTTGGGAGTATTATCCTGAGCATCATCAGGCTTACCCTCGGGCGAATCCATATCGTCGTCCAAAGGAGGCTTGTCTTTTTCCTCCTCCGGATCCTGCTCAGGCAGACGCAGCCAGAATCCGTGGTCATCAAGCTTAAACTCGCGCTCAAGCTTCTCATACTCTCTTTCATCTATTTCATGCTCAGGGTCTGAGAAGTAGCGGTAGAGCTTTTGTACCGTGAGGACCTTCAGCTCTTTTTCCAAAAGAGTGTACCAGCGGTCGCGATAATCTGAGGTAACGCGGTAAATGCACTGGTAATCAAGGCCATCCAATATGGACTCCACCACAATGTCCGCGCAAAGGTCGTATAGCCTTACATCCTCATAAGTTTTGGAGTAATACATATGCCTGAAGATGCAGTGCAGAAGCATGTGAATGTATGTCCTGTTCAGCTTCCCCGGTTCCTCCACAAAAAGCCGCAGCACGTATGACGGATTAAACCTGATGTTCACCGCATCCGTTCCAACTGTTGTTGTGGACAGATCCATCTCATAGCCAAGGCTTGAAAGCGCCGAGGCCATAAAACGCATGTCTACATATAATTCTGTTCTTGCTTCTCCGAGGACTCCCTTCCCTGTCTTTTCAAGGTTTTCCCGAAGACTTACATCTTTATCTGTCATTTTTAATACCATTTTTAAGACTTTTAGGTGTTATAATAACCTTCTATGCATTATAATACTATATGTTCGAAGAGAATTAATCAAAAGAAATGGGGATTATTATGGGCTATAGTTTTGTTGTATTTGCAGATGGCTGTGCAAATCTTCCAAAGGATATGCTTGAGGGGATCAAACTTATTCCAAACGACTATCTACTGGACGACGAACCACAGGTCTATCTGGGAGATGTGGATCATTTTGATGGCAAGACATTCTACGATCAGTTGCGCTCCGGCAAAGTTGCAAAGACATCTCTTTTAAACTCTCACCTTTTTGAGACACACTTCCGTCCCGAGCTCGAACAGGGACAGGATATCATTTATATTTCCATGAGTTCAGGCATTAGCGGAACCTACAACGCCGCCAAGATAGCTGCAGACGAACTTATGGAGGAGTTCCCGGACCGCTTCATCCACATCGTGGACTCTCACGGCTGTGGTTTCGGTAACGGACTTCTTGCAGTCAAGGCTGCAACACTCTCAGCAAACGGAACCGATGTAAAAGAGGCAGCAGCAATTCTGGACGATGCTGTACCCCATGCCTGTCAGTATTTCACTGTTGATGATCTTAACTTCCTTAAGAGAACCGGCCGTGTAAGCGGAGTGGCAGCAAGCCTTGGAACCGTTCTGAACATCAAGCCTATTCTCTACGGAGACAGCACCGGTCATATCGTAACCTGTGGCAAGGTCAGAGGCAGAAGCCAGGCCATAAACGCCCTGGCCAAAAAATTCAAAGAAAAAGTAATGGATGTTCCCGATCAGCACATCTGCATCTCTCACGGCGACTGCCTTGAGGATGCTGAGACTTTAAAGGGTCTTGTTCAGGAGATAGCTCCCGGTGTGCCCATTACCATTGCAATGCACGAACCCTTTTCCGGAGCCCACGTCGGCCCCGGCATGTTAGGCCTTTTCTTCTACGGCAAAGAGAGATGATTCTTGGTCCCAGGGCCATAAGCCTTGGGACCATTTTTGACCCCAGGGCCGGAGTCAGGTGCCATTTTTCATGGCTTTGGCATTCTGTTTTCTAGCAATTGCCTGAAACTCCTTTGGTTCCCCTGACAGGAAGTGCATTAGTCATGCGCACATTATCTTTTACAAGTTAGCATGACTTTTTCTCAGATATTTGTCATGCTATTTTACTGCTTTCTTTTTTTGCATGACCTCAGAGTCATGTTAATATTAAATTTCTCAATTTTACATGACTTTTGGACCCTTAAAAATCATGCCCAAATACAAAAACTCCAAATCGCATGAATCCCTAATATTCCCCGGTCATGCGCAAATCTGCTTTCACTAATTATGCATGACAAAACGTCATCCCAAGAAGCCCTCTAAAATCTCCACACATGCCTCTACCCAAATGTTCCTGCCCGCCTTAGTGAACGATCAGTTTATAAAAAAGCCGGAGTCAAGGGACAGTACGCTGGGCGCCGATTTTTGGCGTCCGGGCAGCCCTTGGCTCCGGTTTTTTATAAACTACAATAACTAAACAGCGGGCAGCACGTAAGTCAACGGACCAACTAAAACACCACCATTGAATCAGTCCATGAGTCAACCTCAAACGCCACTGCTGGCTCACATAAGCCCCCTAATGATGATCACAAGTATCATGATCGGCAGAACAAAGAACAGATACGGCTTAAGTGCCCTTGGCATCTTAAAGCCCTCTCCCGTATTAACCTCTTCACGGAACTTATCAAAGCCCCATCCAAGGTTTGTCACGCAGAACAGTACAAAGATAAGTGAACCGATCGGAAGGATCAGATTACTTACGATAAAGTC
>JAFSTR010000022.1 GCA_017445665.1 Butyrivibrio sp.
AACGTTCTCAATCTCTTTCTTAACAACCGCATCCTTAGGAAGACGGAACTCAGGAATACCGTAAACCAGTACTCCGCCTGCCTCATGGAGGGCCTCGAAAATAGTTACGTCATATCCCATCTTCGCAAGATCACCTGCACATGTGAGACCTGAAGGGCCTGATCCGATAACTGCAACCTTCTTGCCCTTTTTCTCCTTGGCTCCCTCGGGTTTGATGCCCATCTCACGTGCTGTATCAGCAACGTATCTCTCAAGCTTACCGATTGAAACAGGATCTCCCTTGATACCTCTTACGCACTTTCCTTCGCACTGGCTCTCCTGAGGGCATACACGTCCGCATACTGCAGGAAGCGCACTTGACTTACTGATAACCTGATAAGCCTCCTCAACGTTTCCTTCCTTAACCTTCTGGATAAATCCGGGAATATCTATAGATACAGGACATCCTGCTACGCACTTAGGGTTAGGGCAGTTGAGACATCTTGTTGCTTCGTTCTCTGCTTCTTCTTTATTGTATCCAAGGCATACTTCCTTGAAGTTCTTAGCTCTCTCTTTTGCGTCCTGCTCACGAACAGGAACTCTTACAAAACCATCCATTTGTTTGCCTCCTTATTCATGATTATTCGCAATGTCCGCATCCGCCGTGGTGAGTGTCGCCCTCCTGAGCCTTGAGCATAAGTCTGCCCTCCTCAGTCTTATAGAGCTTCATTCTGTTCATAGCCTGATCAAAGTCAACCTTGTGGCCGTCAAACTCAGGTCCGTCTACGCATGCGAACTTAACTTCTCCGCCAACAGTAAGTCTGCATGCACCGCACATTCCTGTTCCATCAACCATGATAGGATTCATGCTTACGACTGTAGGAATTCCAAGTTCTTTTGTGAGCTTGCACACAAATTTCATCATGATCATAGGTCCGATTGCTACGCAATGATCATATTTATGACCTTCGTTCCAGAGATCCTGAAGTGCTACTGTTACCATTCCGCTTCTTCCATAGGATCCGTCATCTGTTGTGATGTGAAGGTTACATACTTCCTTGAATCTGTCTTCAAGGATTACAAGGTCTTTGTTCTTGGCACCGATGATAACATCACAATCAACGCCGTGCTCTTTGAGCCACTTAGCCTGTGGATAAACAGGTGCTGTTCCTACACCACCGGCGATAAAAACAATCTTTTTCTTCTTGAGTTCTTCGATGTCTTCCTCAACAAGATCAGATGGCTTACCAAGGGGTCCTACAACATCAGCAAGCTCATCCCCAGCTTTGAGCTTGGAAAGTTTGTAAGTCTCTGCACCGATTGCCTGTACAACGATCTCGACAGTCCCCTTTTCCCTGTCGTAATCGCAGATTGTAAGCGGGATTCTCTCTCCATCCTTGTTGACGCGGATGATAAGGAACTGTCCCGGCAAACATGATCCTGCAACACGGGGAGCTTCAACAATCATCTGGAAAATGTTTGTTGTCAGCTCACGCGCTTCCAAAATTTTGAACATAAAAATTCTCCTCCTATCTGTTTGATATTGTTATCAAGGTATACTTGCCACTGGAATCGTAACCAAGCCTGTTTACGGTTCCGTCGTGAGTATTCACGGCATACATAAGCCCCGTGGGTGCACTTGTTCCATCATTGAGAACATGATTCTCAACTACAACATAGTACTCACCTGCACCTTCTATCTCGATGATCGAGTTGTATATATACTCGTTATGGCCCTCAACTCCTCTTACCTTGCCGGAGTTATCAAGAAGAATATCAAGCCTTACAAGTGTGCTTACAAGACTGTTTACCGCCTGTTCCGGAGCTACAAGTCGTGAATATACGAGGTGATAATCCCTCTCGACTATCTCACTGAAATTACCGTCATTGTCATAGGCAATGAACTTGTAATGGCTTGTACCCACAGGCATGGTTATCGGTGATATATACTGCTTGGACTCATTGGTAGGATCCGAGCCGTCTGTAGTGTAGAAAATTGAATACTCAGCTTTTGTAACAGCAACGATCATGGTGTTCTGATTGTATTCTCCGCTTGGCTCCATGATCTCCGGAGGAGGTACGGCTCCTGCTTCAATGACATACTCATTTTCAGCTACA
>JAFSTR010000023.1 GCA_017445665.1 Butyrivibrio sp.
GCTCTTCTTGATTCAAAGACCATTCCGCATCCTCCTCTTGAAGTTGTTATCACAACCAATGAGGAAACAGGAATGGAGGGAGCTGCAGCTATCGATCTCTCAGGCCTTAAGGGCAAAAAGATGATAAACATCGACAATGAAGTCGAGGGGCAGTTTATCACAAGCTGTGCCGGAGGAGCCCGTGTTTACTCTAAGCTTCCTGTTACAAGGGATGTGACCTTTGCAGGAGCCAAGGTTTTAAGCGTTAATGTTGAAGGCCTTCTGGGCGGACATTCCGGAGAAATGATAAAGTGCGGAAGAGGCAATGCAAATATAATTCTTGCCAGAACTCTTTTGGAAGCAGGCGATAAAGTGAATATCAATCTCATCAGCATCGACGGTGGCAGTGCGGACAATGCAATTCCTTCATCTGCTGCAGCACAGATCGTTATCGGAAATCGTGATCTTGAAACCTTTAAGGAGTGCGTATCCGCTACTGAGGCAGCTATAAAGGGTGAACTTGAGGTAAAAGATCCCGGTCTTAAGATAACTGTAAGTGAAGGTAACAGCTCTTTTGACAAGGCTATCACAGCCTCTGATACAAAGAAGGTACTGACCATGATATGCACCATGCCTGACGGGGTACAGGCTATGAGTTCAGCTGTAGAGGGACTTGTGGAGACATCTCTCAATCTTGGTATTGTGGTTACAAAAGAGACAGAGATAACACTTGAACAATCTGTAAGAAGCAGCGTTGAATCCTCTAAGGATTATCTGATAAGAAAGCTTAAGAACATCGCATCACTTTTTGGGGCCGGTGTTGAGATCAGCGGTAAATATCCGGGCTGGAAGTTCAGGCAGACATCAGAGCTGAGAGACCATATGGTGGCTGTTTACAGGGATATGTACGGCAAAGAGCCTAGGATAGAAGCTATTCATGCAGGTCTTGAGTGCGGAATTTTAAGCGATAAGATCAAGGATCTTGACTGCATTTCAATCGGTCCTGACATGGAGGATATCCACTCACCGAAAGAGAGACTCTCGGTTAAGTCAACAGCTAATGTTTGGGAATACCTGAAGGCAGTTTTAAAGTGATCAAAACGGGGAATGCATTAGGAGGTGTTACATGAATACTATCAGAAAAAGCATTATGGATGCTGTTGTTGTCCTGTTCAACGAAAAGGGCATGAAGTTCACCATGGATGACATATCAAAGCTCCTTCACATCAGTAAAAAGACTATCTACAAGGAGTTTAACGATAAGGACGAGCTCTTTTACGCCACTGTTGATTACGGCTTTGCAGCCATCAAGCAGAAGGAGGCGGAGATCATTGCCGATGAGTCACTGGGGCTCGTTGAAAAGATCGCGAAGGTGATCGTATGCCTTCCGGACAACTACAGAAATATCGATTTCAGGCAGGTTTATCAGCTCAGGGACAAGTATCCGGTTGTCTATGCAAGGATTGCCGGCAAGATAGAGACTGACTGGGGAGAGACTGAAAGACTCCTTTCAGAGGCTATGGACGAAGGGCTCATCAAGAAAGTCCCTATCCCGGTAATCAAGCTCATCATCGAGGGAGCCATTGAGAAATTCCTCAGTACAAAAGAGCTTGCAGGAACCAAGGTTACTTATGAAGAGTCCCTGAACAGTATGATTGATATCATAATGAACGGACTTCGCGTATAATACATTTTTTGGAGGTTACCAATGATCTACGCTGATGGACAGATATTTCTGTTACAGACAAAACATACATCCTACCTGTTCAGAAAGACTGAAACAGGACATCTTGAGCATATCCACTTCGGGGGCTCGGTATTTTCGGAAAAGACCTATGACAGGCTTAAAACTGAGATCGACTTAGAGTCCGCGGACAAGGAGCTCCTTGATAAAATGGTAAAGGCCATGGCACCTAAGCACTTTAACGGCGGCGGAAACATGACCTATTATGACGATGAGCACCAGACCATGTGTCTTGAGATGATGGGGCTTGAATTTTCATCCTTTGGCAAGGGCGATATAAGAGAGCCCATGATCGAGCTTACATATCCGGATGGAAACACCACGGTTGATATGCTTTTTGACGACTATGAGATCAGAAAAGGTAAAAGAGCTTTAGAGACCCTTCCTTCTTCCTACGACGATACGGACTCGGCTCAGCAGCTCATAGTAAAGCTTAAAGACAAAGAGTACGGGACAAAACTTGACCTTATCTATACAGTATTTCCTGACTGCGATGTGATCACAAGGAGTGCAGTCCTTACCAACGATGGAGAGAAAGACATCAGGATTGACAGGCTTCTTAGTGCTTCTGTAGATCTGTATGAGACAGGCCTCAGGTTCACATCCTTCCACGGAAGATGGGCCTACGAGATGGGCAGATCAGACGCTTTCTGCTCTGCCGGCAAGGTTGTCTCAGAGGAGCTTGCAGCGGGCGAGTCAGGCTCAAGGTCCAACCCGTTTGTAATGGTCAGTGCTCCTGACACAGATGAAAACAGTGGCGACTGCTATGGCTTTAACCTTATATACAGCGGCAATCATTACGAGGCCCTCTCATCCAACGGTTGCAGCATAAGCCGCTTCGTTACCGGCATTCAGCCCACAGGTTTTTCCTGGACCCTCTCAAAGGGAGAGAAATTTGAGACTCCCGAAGCTGTCATGGCATACTCGGGACGCGGCTTTAACGGAATGAGCAGGAACATGCATCACTTCGTTAAAAAACACATAGTAAGAGGTTCCTGGCGCGACAAACAGCGCCCGATCCTTATAAACAGCTGGGAGGCCAACTACTTTAACTTCAACCAGGGTTCACTTCTGAATCTGGCAAAAGAGGCATCAAAGTGCGGTATTGAGCTCTTTGTAATGGACGATGGCTGGTTCGGCGAAAGAAATGATGACCACCGCTCGCTGGGCGACTGGTATGAGAATAAGAAGAAGCTTCCGGGTGGTATTAAAGAGCTTGCTGAGAAGGTTACTGACCTTGGAATGCTCTTTGGAATATGGGTTGAGCCTGAGATGGTGAGTGAAAACTCGGAGCTTTACAAAGCGCATCCCGACTGGGCTGTACAGGTTCCGGGGCATCCACATTCCAAGGGAAGATTTCAGTTAAATCTTGATCTCACCAGGGCTGAAGTTCAGGACTATATCATAGATTCCATGAAAAAGGTCTTTTCCGCAGGAAAGATATCTTACGTAAAGTGGGATATGAACAGGATATTCTCTGACCGCTTCTCGACGGGGCTTTCAGCAGATAAGCAGGGCGAGTTCCAGCACAGATATTATCTGGGACTGTACAGGATCATGAAGGAACTCACAGAGAGCTTCCCGGATATCCTCTTTGAGGGATGCTCGGCAGGCGGCAACAGGTTTGACCTGGGTATTCTTTCATACTTCCCGCAGATATGGGGAAGTGATGATACAGATGCTTTCTGCAGACTTGATATACAGAGGGGCTACAGCTATGGCTATCCTCAGAGTACTGTCGGAGCTCATGTCTCTGCGTGCCCTAACCATCAGACCCTTGGAAATGCGTCTCTTGAGACAAGGTTTGAGATCGCAGCTGCAGGCTGTTTTGGCTATGAGCTTAATCTGTGTGATATGAATGATACAGATAAGAAGATCATTTCTGATCAGGTGGAGTTTTACAAGAAATGGAGAGAACTCTTCCAGTTCGGAGATTACTACAGACTTCCTGATGACGGATACATGCTTGTGTCCGGAGACAGAAAGAAGGCGGTTGCCTTTGCGGTAGAGAAAAAGGCTACTCCCAATAACGATTACAGATGCATAAAGACTCTGGGACTTGATGACTCAATGGTCTACAATATAACAAACAGAGTGGTACCTCTTAGCGTTATGGACTTCGGAAGCCTTGTAAATACCATGGCACCCGTCCATGTTAAGCAGGATGGCATCATCCATCACCTTATAGATAAGTTTACGAACTTCAGCGGTGAAGAGCAGAAGGATACAGCAACCGGCGCTGCGCTGAAAAACCGCGGGCTTTCCTTAAACGGCTCCTTTGCAGGAACCGGTTACAGTCAGGATACCAGGATCATGAGAACCGGAGATACAAGGCTCTACATGTTTGAGGAAGCTTAATCACTGTAGCTGATATCCATGTTTGCGATGACTTTATAGTCGGGATATGCTTCTTTTACAGCATTTATAGCATTGTTAAATACATCCGTTTTGTTTGGTACGAAATCAATTACCAGATCAAAGCGGATGTTCTTTTTTTCAAAATCAATGAAGAATCCGTGCATCTGAAGAACATGGTCAAAGGAAGAGACAATCTTTCTTACGTTATTTCTGACCTCGGTGATCTTGTCATCCTTGGTGTTTATGGAGTAGATGCCGATGGAGATGATCGAAACGTTGTGCTCGAGGTAAACCCTGTCCTGGATTTCTCTTGTGATCTCATCGATCTTATCAGCGGTGAAGGTGTCGGGGATCTCGATATGCACAGAGGCCATGACACGGTCAGGACCGTAGTCGCTGAAGATCAGGTCATATGCACCCTGGACACCGTCTACAGCTACGATTGTCTTCTTGACTGCAGTAGATACTGCTGAATCTATACGCTCGCCCAGAATCTCGCTTATGGTGTCGCGAAGCATCTCAAGGGCTGATTTTATCATGATCATGGCGATTATTACTCCGAGGTAGCTCTCAACTGACAGGCCGGTGAATATGAATATAAATGCTGCCACCAGTGTTGCAGCTGATATTATTGAGTCGAATCTTGCGTCTGTTCCTGAAGCAACCAGGGATTCGGATGAAACCTTTTTACCGGTGCCGATAAAGAACTGGCCCAGAAGTAGTTTGACAACAACAGCTACAGCTACGATGATCAGGGTAACTGTGCCGTACTGTGCAGGCTCCGGATTTAAGATTGATTTACAGGATTCCACAAAGGATGTGATACCTGCGTAGAGCACTATGATGGAGATTATCATTGCGCTTAAGTATTCAATCCTTCCGTACCCGTATGGGTGCTTTTTGTCAGGGGCCTTGCCTGCAAGGGCTGTTCCTATTATCGTGATGACAGAGGAAAGAGCATCACTTAAGTTGTTGACAGCATCCAGCACGATGGCGATGGAACCTGATATGACTCCCACAACCATCTTAAAACCGGCCAGAAGAATGTTGACTACAATGCCGATAATACTGGTCCTTATGATAACTCTGCCTCTAGTAACTACCTTTGAATCTGCCATGATTTTTTCCTCACAATTTGATTTTATGCATATGAATTGTACCACAGATTTGGCCTTGGCATATCACATTGTCACAAAAATATGATAAAATTAATAGAGTATGGGCGTGTTTTCTTTATTTTGAGGGGCGAAAATGAAAAAGAGCATAAGAGCAGGTCTTTTTACATTTATTGCAGCACTTATCGTCACAACTGTAATAGCGGTTCTCTACATTACAAGCGCGGCAGGAAGCAGAAGGGAAAGAGCTGAATTTATTGCAGAATCCGTTGCTGACAGGATTGAAGCCGAAATTCAGCGAAGGGATTACATTACCAGGATGCTTGAAATTGAGGTCTCAAGCAGCAGGGAAGGCATTACTCCCGAGAAGTTTTCCATAACTGCGGAGGAGGTGTTTAACGATTACATGGATATCGTTAACATCACTCTTGCTCCCGGCGGAATAGTAAGCTACAAGTATCCTTTGGATAACGGCATAGCTGAGAGAAAAGATCTTTTTGCCGACGGAGCTGGCGGAATCTATGCCGATTACAGTAAGATGTCAGGTCTTGGCATCATAATGGCTCCTGTAAATCTTGACGATGGGAGTTACGGTGTGATTTTAAGAAGACCAATCTATATAGGTGAGATCTCAGAATCGAATTTCTGGGGATTTGCATCTGTGGAGCTCAGCCTTTCGAACTTTTTGTCCGAAGTTAATGTAAGAGCCCTTGTTGATGGGGGCTATGATTATAAGCTGATCGGTGACAACCCTATCACAGGTGAGAACCGCATGATCATGGAGAACTCGGAAAAAGATCTTGCATCACCCGTATCATCAATGATAAACACAGTAGGTGGAGGATATTGGACACTTCTTATCTCTCCGAAAGACAGTTGGATGAATCTTTACGAGATAATCGGATCTTTGCTTATTGCAATCCTGATCAGTGCCCTTGCAGCTCTGGCAGCAGGTGCTTTCGTTTCCGTGAAGGCGTACTCCAAGGAACTGGAGGTGCTCTCCTACAGAGATGCCCTTACTAACATCAACAACAACAGAAGTTATCAGGAGCATATGGAAGAGCTCAGTAAAAAGAAACTTCCGTATGGTCTTATATTCATGGATCTGAATGACTTTAAACAGGTCAATGACACATACGGTCATGAAGCCGGAGATACGCTGCTCAATATTGTAGCCAAGAGACTCCAGAACAGTATCAGGGAGAAGGATAAGGCGTTCCGTATCGGCGGTGATGAATTTGTTGTGGTTATTCACGGCACCCATGATGCGCAGTTCTACGATGACGTTATTGAAAGAATGCGTCAGAACGTGGCCAGGGATGTTACACTTAACAACGGCGTTATCCTTAAGGTCTCTATCAGTGCGGGCTTTGCACGCTGTCCTGAGGACGGAAGCAAGTTTGAGGACGTTGTAAAGATAGCGGATGATGCCATGTACCACAACAAGAGACTGTTTAAAGCACAAAAAGCAAAACAGGCCGGCCGGGGAGCGGGGGATGCACCCTCCGGAACGGGCAGATAAATAACGGGGAGTAGTAATAATGGCGGGAGGAAATTTCGATACCATCAACAGAATCTTTGACACCTTTGCGGTCACATCAAGAAGCCGCTATGTCTACGTATATGACATGGAAAAGAACGTTTCAAGGTGGTCTCCGAATGCTGTTGATTATTTCGGTTTGACCGGGGAATATGTATATAATGCCAGTTCGGTATGGGAGATACGTATCCATCCTGACGACATCGAGAAATACAAGGAATACATAGGGGCTGCTTTTGCGGGACAGAAGGTTGATCCCAACTACGAGTACAGAGCAAGGAATAAAAACGGCGAGTATGTGATTTGCTCAGCCAGGGGCGTGGTGATAAAAGACTATGCAGGAAGACCTGTCTTTTACGCCTGCTCTATCATAAACAAGGGTATCGTGGATAACAATGATCCGATAACTCTTTTGCCCAATCAGTATGAGATGCTCAACTACATGAGGCTTCTTAAGGCTCAGCTCAAAGAGTATTCAATCCTCATGATCAATTATATTGATTTCGGCGGCATCAACAGAAGATATGGCTATACCATGGGTAACACGATCTTAAGGGCTACTGCCCAGAGACTTGTGGATGAGGGCAAAAACATGGGCCGCGCCTTCAGGGGTGACGGAACAACCCTTGCCTTTATTTCGGATTCCATGACTATCGATGAGATAAAGAAGTTCTACGGCCGCATGAGGACCTATGCCAGGGAATCTCTGATGGTAGATGATAAAAAGGTAGGAGCGGAGCTGGCCGGTGGTGTTATCGTATCAACGGACCACAATGTGGATGAGCATTCGATCTACACCAGTGCCAAGTATGCCCTTGATTATTCCAAGACCCAGAAGCACGGGAATCTCATTATTTTCCACAACGATGCTCTGGATAACAACAAGAGCAGTATTGAGCTTGTAGATGCTGTCAGAAACAGTGTCATCAATCACTTTGAAGGGTTCCACTTAGAGTACCAGCCAAGGATATCTTCTGTCGGCGGAAGGCTTGTTGGAATGGAAGTGTTTGTAAGATGGCAGAAGGAGCCTTACGGAGAGGTTTCACCCGCAGAGTTTGTGCCGTGGCTTGAACAGGATCCGGTGTTCTATTCACTGGGAAACTGGATACTTGAAAAGGCACTTACCGACGCCCTTGAGATACGCAAGAACAACAAGGATTTTTATGTGAGCGTAAACCTTGCATTCATGCAGCTTGAGAGATCGGAGTTCAGAACAACTCTTCTTGATATACTGAGGAAAACAGGATATCCTGCGACAGGGCTTTGCCTTGAGGTGACTCAGAGCAGCAGTATGCAGCTGTCCATGGAACATTTAAAGAGCCAGATAGAGTTCATAAAATCCTGCGGTATCAAGATTGGTGTGGACTGTTCATCCTTTGCTGCAATGGATATGGTAAGACATCTGCCGGTGGATATAGTTAATCTGGCGCCGTCTCTTACAGGCGTTGTTGCTGATAACCTGACTGTAAAATATATGATCGAAGCCATAACCTCTTTTACCCACAGACTGGGTATCAGAACGTGCTTTAGTGGCATAGAGGATCAGCAGACAGATGCGATAGCAAGGCAGTATCCGGTATCTGACCTTATGGGTTACTATTATGGCAGACCTTGCAGAATAGAGGAATTTAAAAAACTTGAGCTTTTGGGGCAGTGATGACCACAAGGCTGGAGGAATAGATGAGTAAGTTGTTTCGTTTTGTTCAAAATGAAGATGTGCTTAAGTCTTTTGAGGAGTTCAAGGATTCTGTTCTCCTTGAAAGGCCTGTGGTCATTGCGCGCAATGGGGACTACACACTCTTCCTGCGCAGGATATCCGGCGACGAGCTTGAACTGACAACTGAAAATACACATAAAAAAGTTGTTACTGCCAGCAGGAGATATGTCATATCAGATACAACTGCAGAGCTTGTGGCAAGAGGAACAAGACATGCCTGCCAGAAGATGTCTGAGCTATCGGATCAGGACGTTAACAGAAAAAGGCTTCAGATCTGGAAGTGGTACATCCTGGAGTGGCAGCATAAAATTGCCTCCAATACTGAGGCGGTAATGGAAAAAGAGCTCCACTGGAAGGATGAAGAGAGTGGTAATAATGAAGATGTCCTGGACATGGAATCTTTCCTTCACGGAGAATACTTAAACCTTGGCAATACGTTGTATCTTATTGACAAATATCTGGCTGATGATGAGCTGCACAAGGATGAATTCAGGAAGTTCGCTATAGAAGATGTCATGGAGATGACCAGTGAGGATACCAAGGACAGATCACTGGCTGAGGCGGAGCAGAAGAGACAGTCCGATGGCCTTCATAAACATACCTACAGATTCACAGTCACCGTGGAAGCAAGTGACAAAGAGCACGCAAGAGCAGCGCTGCTGCGGTATTTGGCCGGGGACGACAGGATAAAGGTTCAGAAATAATAAAAAATCTATAAAGTACTTTATAAACTTTTAATGGTTTAACGCGAAAAAGTAGGCTCAATTCTCTATCTTTTGAAGGGGTACTGAGATATAATTATCCCATTAAATGAAATTTTATTGTGAAAGTGTAAAGGTTGAGGGGCCTTTTATTTCACCACTCATTTCATTTAAAATCATATTTCTTATGAGATGGAGGAATTGAATATGAGACGTTCCGCAAAGAGTAGACACAAAGTTAGCCAGGGTAGCATTGCTATCATGGCAGACGCAATCAAGGCAAAGGAGCAGAACCTTTCATACGGCAAGTTCAAGGCGCTAGACCTGCTTGGCGGAAGTATGTTGGATGAAGAAGAGTCATCTGAATACGCTGTTCACAGTGCGACACTGGTTCGCAAGACTGTACCGGTAGAAGAGAAAAAAGCAGTTGCTTACGTAAAGGTTAGAGCTGTATAAAACCTGACTTAACAACTGAATACTGACTGATAAAAAATGGGAAGGACCTGTAAAAGGTACCTTCCCTTTTTGCTTATGTTTTTATTTTGAAAGTTTGCTTTCTCTGTAAATGATATCAGTTCTTGAAGGACCGTTGCTGACCATTGTGATAGGATAGCCGATCTGCTCTTCAATGAACTCGATGTAGTTTCTGCAGTTCTCAGGGAGATCTTCGTAGTTCTTGATCCCTCTGATATCGCATTTCCATCCGGGAAGAGTCTTAAATACAGGCTTAGCCTTGTCTAGAAGATGTGTTACAGGGAATTCTGTTGTAACTTCTCCGTCGATGTCATAGCCAACACATACAGGGATCTCGTCGAGGTATCCCAGAACATCAAGTACAGTGAAGGCAACATCTGTTGTGCCCTGAAGTCTGCAGCCGTACTTACTTGCTACGCAGTCATACCAGCCAACTCTTCTGGGACGTCCTGTTGTTGCACCGTACTCACCGCCATCTCCACCGCGGCGTCTGAGTTCCTCTGCTTCATCACCAAAGAGCTCTGATACGAATGCACCTGCACCTACAGCTGATGAGTATGCCTTGGATACTGTGACGATCTGCTTGATCTCATAGGGTGGAATTCCTGCACCGATCGCACCATATGCTGCAAGAGGTGAAGAACTTGTAACCATAGGATAGATTCCGTGATCGGGATCCTTCATTGTACCAAGCTGGCCTTCAAGGAGGATTGTCTTGCCTTCCTTGATCGCCTGATCAAGATAAAGAGATACATTTCCAATATACTCTTTTACCTGCTCTCTCCATTCAACTATCTGCTTGAAAAGAGCTTCCTGATCTATTGGGTCTGAGTGGTAGAGATTTACAAGCAGAACATCCTTGATCTCTGCGATCCTTGCGATCTTCTCTTTGATCACGTCATCGTCCTGGAAGAATTCATTTATCTGCCAGCCGATCTTGGCGAATTTATCAGAGTAGAAAGGAGCGATACCTGACTTGGTTGAACCGAAGCTCTTTCCTGCAAGTCTTGCCTCTTCAAGTGTATCGAAAAGTACATGATAGGGCATCATGACCTGTACTCTGTCAGAGATCATGATCTGTGGCATCGGAACGCCCTTGGATGTGATCTCATTCAGCTCATTCATAAACTTTGTGATATCAAAAGCAACACCGTTACCAATGATATTCATTATGTGCTGGTGGAAAACGCCTGATGGCATTGTATGAAGTGCGAACTTGCCATAGTCGTTTACGATTGTGTGTCCGGCATTGGCACCACCCTGAAAACGTATTACTACGTCGGCCTTGTCGGCGAGGGTATCTGTGATCTTGCCTTTTCCCTCATCTCCCCAGTTGGCACCTACAACAGCTTTTACCATAATAGAAAGCCTCCTCATTACTTATAAAGTTACTTTGTTTCAAAACCACATATAAATATATCGTATTAGCGCAAAGAAGTAAAATGAAAGTTGTAAAATGACAAAAATGTTTGCGTTTTTTCTAATTTTTATAAATATTTATACAATATTAAGACATTAATAACGTAATATCGATTAAAATATAAGGTACAGATTGTTAACAATTTCTTTCTATAAATACCACAGGAGGGTGTTATGGCTAAGACCGGTGCAAAGTCAGTGGAGTTTGGTGGCAGCAGTTTTAAAAAACTCTCTGTTGCCGATAAGTTTAAAAAGGTGTTCAGCAATTTCAGAAATAATCTGATCGCTATCTTTGTAGTTATTGTGGTCATAGACCTGGTTTCACTTATGAACCTTGGGAATATCTATAATATTTACTATGAGCAGAATTCCCAGCAGGGTGAGATAAGAATCACAATTCAGGCGTTGGCTAAGTATTATCTCTGGGCAATGAATGCTGTTGAAGCAAGCGACAGGCAGGAGCAGCTTGACGGTGCCCAGGAAAAGATCGATGAGATGAATGACGGCCTTAATACCCTTAGCAAGGTATATAAAGGAGATCTCTCCAATGCTTATGCACATATCAAGGATATAGATAACGCAGATGAAACCCTGAAGGAGCTTATGAATTCGGGAGCTCCCCAGGAGGATATATATGCATATTATGTAGGTACCGTAAATGAAGCTATCAAGGTTGTTGTCAAGGACTTTAAAGAGATCGGACTGTCAGCCAAAGCACAGGCCAAGAAGGCTTATATTACTTCAGTCATAATGGTTATCATTATGACCATAGTGTCTTTGGCAATGGTCATTTATGCTCTTCTCTATTCAAGGAATGCAAGAGGAGCTCTTACGAAAAGTATCTTAGGACCTATCGGCGCCATTTCTTCCGCAGCAGACGATATGGCAAAGGGTAAGCTGGAAGTCAATATCGAGACAGATTCCGAGGATGAACTTGGTAAGCTGGCAAAAGACCTTCAGGAATCCACTACTGTTATAGAGAGTATTGTAAAAGATATTGATGATACCTTAAAGAGAATGTCCGGCGGAGATTTCTCTTCGGGTTCACAGAATGAAGATCTTTATATCGGAGATTACGAGGCAATCAGAAATGCCCTTTCGGATATTTCGGAAAACCTCTCAAGTACACTGCTTGAAGTAAAGAATTCCTCAAGTCAGGTATCCCAGGGAGCAACAAATATGTCTCAGGGTGCTTCGGACCTGGCAGAGGGTGCAACGGATCAGGCAGCTGCGGTAGAAGAACTTACAGCTTCCGTAAATTCCATTACCGAGCAGACCAAACAGCTTGCTGATGTTGCGGATAGAAGTAAGTCCATGGCTACATCTGTAAGAGATAATGCTGAGACAAGTGCACGCAAGATGCACCTTGTAACCGATGCCATGACAAGGATCACAGAGGCATCTGCGGAGATTGAGCAGGTAACCAATTCTATCGAGGCTATTGCCAAGCAGACATCACTTCTTGCTCTCAATGCTTCCATTGAGGCTGCAAGAGCAGGTGAGACAGGAAAAGGCTTTGCGGTTGTTGCCGACCAGATTGGAAAACTGGCTGACCAGAGTAGCGAAGCTGCCAAGAATACACATCAGCTCATTGCTGATACCATGGATGAGATCAACAACGGAAACTCTGTAGTTGCAGAAACCACAGAGGCTCTTGATGCTATGCAGCACAGTGTTGAGGAGATCACGGATATGATCATCCAGACAGGAGAACTTGCAGAGCAGCAGGCACAGAGCATGGATGAGATAGATAAGGGCATCGAGATGATATCCAACGTAGTACAGAACAATTCTGCTACAGCACAGGAATCAAGTGCGGTATCCTTAGAGCTTTCAGAGCAGTCCGAATCACTTAACAATCTGATCGGACAGTTCACAATAAGCGGCTGATCTTTTCAGCCACCATAATTCGCTAAAAGCCCTTTGCGTATGGCTTGATCCTGCGCGAGGGGTTTTGTCTTATCATCGCGTGTCTTACAAGTGTATAATTATTCTTGGAGGATAAAACACTATGAAAATAAGACGCGCGAAAAAAGAGGATATTAAAAGAATTATTGAACTGCTTACACAGGTACTTGAGATCCATGCAAAGATCCGTCCCGATATTTTTGTATCAGGGACCACCAAGTACAGCGAGGATGATCTTGATGCGATGATCCTCGATGATGAGAGACCGATCTTCGTGGCTGCAGATGAGAATGATACGGTAATGGGGTATGCCTTCTGCCAGCTGAAGAGCCCGGCATTTACCAGCACTATGGTGCCCCGAAAATCTATTTATATTGATGATCTGTGTGTGGATGAGAAATACCGCGGACAGCATGTCGGAGAGGCACTCTTTGAACATGTAAAGAAAGAAGCTAAAGAACTCGGCTGTTATGAAGTGACATTGTGCGTATGGAACGGTAATGACTCTGCGGAGCGGTTCTACGAAAAAATGGGAATGACCACAAAAGAGAGAGTAATGGAGTTTATTCTGGATGAGAGAACGCTTTCCTGACTATCTAAAAAAACAAATTGAAACCTATAAGGGAATTGCTTTTCCTGTAAAATCAGGTCCGCTTAAGAGGGTTTTGACAACCAAAGTAGACGTGATGAAGCTGCATCCCAATCCGGATGATGAGTTTACAAAGCCTGAGGTTGGCCCCAGCTATCGCATCATTTCGGAGTATGAGCAGTTTTTCAGAAATAATGTAAACTTGTATGCTGAAGAGCCGCTTATTATTGAAAAAATGCATCCGGATGGCTATATGCTCATCAACGGGCATCACAGATGGGCGGCTTATTATAATACGGGCAGAAAAAGGGTTCCTGTAAATCTTGTAAACCTCACCCATGATGCTGATATCAAGAAAATGATCGAAAGTGCGGTCCATGATAAGAGGGTTTCCCTTGACCTTGATGAGGTTGTCTTTAATAGCGGAGATGAGGGTAAGCTTGAGAAAAAGCTCATGTTCCCCTTCGGACGTATGTATAAAGAGGATATAAGACTTGGGGTACCGGCTCTTTTCCATTATCTGGCCAAGTACGGCTATGATATATGGGTATATACATCCAGGTACTATTCCATGGACTATGTTCTTAATTATTTCAAACACTATCATGTGAAGATCAACGGAATAATTACAGGTGCCGAGAGGCAGAAATCACTCAGCTCAATGAGCAGGAGCGATTTTGACAGTCTGATAGCTGATACGTACAAATACACACTGAGCATAGATAATGATTCTGTTGTCAGGATAAATACCAGGACAAAAGAATTTGAAGATTTTGCCATCGATAAAGAGAAGGGAAATTGGGCGGATCAGGTAATGAAAATTATTGGGGGATTCAATGAGGGAGAAGAACAGTAAAGAAGAAAAGATGAGGGTATCCTTTGATCTGGATGAGGTTCTTTTTGTGTACCCAAAGACGCATAAAACCGAACCGGAGCTGAGATTCCCTCTAAACAGGTACTACAAGGAGAGGCTGAGGCTTGGAACACCTGAGCTTATAAACACCCTGCAAAAACTCGGGTATGAGGTCTGGGTTTATACATCGTCTTTTAGAAGCGAGAGATATATTAAGGGTCTGTTTCGCCACTACGGGATTAAGTTTGATGGTATAATTAACGGTAACAGACATCTCAGGGAGGTTCAGAAGAACAGCTCCCAGCTTCTTCCCCAGAAGGTGCCGAGCAGATACAGGATATCTCTTCACATTGACGATGAGTCCATCATCTGCACTCAGGGCAGGACCTTTGGCTATGAAGCATATCAGCTGGATGGGCCTGATGATGAGTGGAAAGAAAAGATAATAAAATTCGCCGGAGAAGTACGACACAGAAAAGAACTCCGGGAAGGGAAAACAGATGAGGACGAGGTGGACAGTAACTAAAAAGAGCATGCTCAGCATAAGCCTCTTTGCACTGATACTAAGTGCACTTATGTGTGTCAGCGGTTCTTTGATATTCAATCGTGCCATAGAAAAACAATATAATGAAAAGGGCTATATTGTAGGGGATATAATCCTTGATGAGATCGATCATGACAAGATCGCCGAATATGCTGTTACCTGGAAAAGCGATGATTATTATAAGGAAATGTCATCGTACCTTCGTAGTATCCAGGAGCACACAGGTGCAGCATATATCTATATAGTAGTGCCCTATGAAGATGGGACCATGCGCTACATCTATGATTCAGAAACCTTCATCGGTGATTCGGATCCGATAGCTGCTTCCTTTGATGAGATATGGACAGCTTATACAGAAGGTTTAAGACCCAAGAGCTATCTTATAAGAAAGTCGAATAAGTATGGATATCTGACCTCGAGCTGCCTCCCTGTCAAGGATAGCGAAAAGAGAGTGGTTGCTCTTTTATTTGTTGATACCAACATGGAAGTCATACTTTCAACGCTCTACCGCTATATCACAAACATGGTGCTGGTTTCTCTGGTTTTACTCTTCCTGTACAGCATATTCAGTTATATAGTGCTGAAAAAGAGCCTTATAGGTCCTCTTTTGACCATCAAAAACAACGTCAGCAATTTCGCCAGGAACAACGCCTGTCCTGACGGTACTCTGGCAGGCATTAAGACGGCTGATGAGATGCAGGACCTGGCGGAAGAGATCGAGAGCATGGAAAATGATATTGTGAATTACATCGACGATATCAGGACCATTACAGCGGAAAAAGAACGAATCAGCGCAGAGCTTGATGTTGCTGCCAAGATCCAGTCGGATATGCTTCCCAGCGATTTTCCTCCGTTTCCGGACAGAAAAGAGTTTGATATCTATGCCACCATGGCCCCGGCCAAGGTGGTCGGCGGAGATTTCTACGATTTCTTTTTACTGGATGATGATCATCTGGCAATCGTCATGGCAGATGTTTCCGGTAAGGGCATACCGGCTTCTCTTTTCATGGTAAATGCCAAGACCAGCATTAAGAACAGAACTCTTAACGGTGGTAAGATATCTCCTTCACAGGTGCTCTATGATGTAAACAATCAGCTGTGTGAGGGCAATGATGCCGAACTGTTTGTGACTGTATGGCTGGGCATACTGGAAATATCAACAGGAAGAGTTGTGGAAGCAAATGCGGGACATGAGCATCCGGCAATCAGAAGAGCAGGAGGGCAGTTTGAGCTTTCCAAGTACAAGCATTCTCCGGCAGTTGCCACGCTTCCGGGACTTAAGTTCCGTGAGAACGAATTTGTGCTCAATCCCGGCGACAGTCTTTTCGTATATACTGACGGTGTTACCGAAGCTACCAATTCAGAGGATATGCTCTTTAAGACAACGCGACTTCTGGATGCCCTGAATCTGGAAGCTGATGCTGACGCCAGGAAAATGTGTGAAAATGTTGCCGAAGAAATCAACAAGTTTGTTGGGGATGCATCGCAGTTTGACGATATAACAATGCTAGGGTTTAAATACCTTGGCAAAGGATAATTTATAGTGTATTATATTCCCTGGCATTAAACGGAGTCGAATATTTATGCGAGGGAATGTACTATATGGATGACAATAAAGAAGCAACGAAACCTTATAAGAGGGTGCTTGCCTGGGTCGGAATAGTTCTGCTCGTTGGCATGTACCTTCTTCTTTTATATGAAGCACTTACCGGATCACCTGATACCTACAACGTATTCCTGGGATGTGTGGCTGCGACCATTGCGGTACCGATACTTCTCTGGCTTCTTATCTGGGCCATAGGAGCTATTACGGGAAGACACACAGTGGCTTCGCTGGATCCCATGACCAGCAACAAGAAGCACGACAAATACGGAAACGTCGTGCCTGATAGCGGGATCGACACTGTTGTATTTGATATCGGCAATGTACTTACAAATTTCGCCTGGGATAAATTCCTTGAGAACAAGGGATATGATGAGGAAATGGTCCGGAGAATGGGCCGTGCATCAGTCTACAGCAAGGACTGGGTGGAGTATGATATTGGCAATCTCACCACAGAGGAGATCACTCAGAGATTTGCTGACAATGACCCTGAGATCGGAGATGAGCTTAAGAGCGCATTTGCGGATCTTACAGATATTGTGACCAAGAGAGATGAAGCTATTCCCTGGATCAGGGCTTTAAAGGCAGCGGGCTACAGAGTTCTTGTTCTTTCCAACTTCAGCAAGCAGGCACTTGAGGGCTGCAAAGAGGCTATGTCTTTCCTTGACGTGGTTGACGGAGGAATACTCAGCTACAGAGATCACGTAGTTAAGCCTGACAGAGCTATTTATGATCTTCTTGCAAAGAGGTATGAGCTTGTACCTGAGAAGACTGTATTTATTGATGACACACCGGCTAATATCAAGACCGCAAGAGAGCTTGGATGGCACGGTATAGACTATAAGGATTATGACCAGGTGGTAAAAGAGCTTCATGACCTGGGCGTAAGATATTGATCTTTTTGGTTTTGATCGGAGGATTTGTGTAATGACTAATTGTAATGCATGTGGGGTACCGCTTTCTGATGAAGATGCTTTTTGCCCTAATTGCGGAGCTGCAACCGGTAAGCCCAGGATACAGGCTCCAAAGACTGTTATGGATATACAGCCTGCCCCGGGGGTTCTGCAGGTACATGAGTTTCAGCAAATGCCTGCAGCTCAGCAAATGCCTGCGGCTCAGCAGACGATGCAGCCTCAGCCGGAGTACTGGCAGCAGCTTGCTATGAAGAACAGAGCTCAGAATAAAAACTATGCGACAGCAGTTAAGGCCATGATGGTCCTTGGATGTCTTGTGGGAGCGAGATTTTACCTTGTTCCGCTTTTATGGTGCATTCCTATGACTGTAGTTGCCTGGAAAAAGCTGGACAGGGGAGAGCCTCTGGGAACTGCCTTTAAGGTTTGCACATGTATTTTTGTAAGCCGACTGGCTGCACTTTTCATGTTTTTGATGACGGATGAGCAACCCCGTTACGTTCAGTATTAAGGGAAAATAATCTGTACTTTTTTAGTGGTACTTGATATAATGATTTCTGACAAGTCAACTTTGAAATGGCTGAAAGCCAGAAGGGATGCGGCATTCAATGACTATGGAAAATGACGGAAGTGTCAATGAGAACAGCGTGGAAGACATTGTTTTAAGATATCGTCCGGAGCTTGATAAGTTGGTTCCATATTTAAATTGGCTTAAGGACAATACCAGTCATGAGGTTGCTCAGAGTTACAGCAACTCTGAACTTAAGTCCATGCCATTCCCAATCTATGATTCGACACTGCTTTCTTTTGTAAAGGCAGCGCAGAATACAAATCTTTTGGATCGCAATTATGTCTATGTATACAGCAGGAATCGTCTCGCTTCTGCCAAGGATGAGCTTTCATTCATCCAGGATGCGCAGATAACCGATATCGATGATCTTGCCGGTATTTTATCCAAATACATCCTTACAGGTATGACCAAAGGCACTGTTTGGGCAGAGGGAGTCCGCAACGGAGTCTTATATAACGTTGTTAAGAAAATGGATGAACTTGTTAAGTTTTGGGCTGTGAAAACTTGCTGAGGTTTTGTCGAAGCTAGTTTGAACGTGTCCTGGTGAGCGCAGCGAGGCAGAACTTCCTTGTGATATAGTGAGGAGATTTTGGAGGAGAGATGGGAGAGAAATCAGTCCAGAAGAAAAAGTACATTCTTGAGAAGGCCAGAGCAGTCTTTTCCGAAAAAGGTTTCAAGAATGTTACCATGAAGGATATTGTAGACGCCTGTGAAATCAGTCGTGGGGGTCTTTATCTCTATTTCTCCAGCACAGAAGAAATATTCCTTGCAGTTCTTGCAGATGATTCCTCAGAGGACGATGAAGAGGCAGTGGTGGCAGCACTTTCAGGTGATGCATCCGCCGGCGATATGCTTGCTCTTTTCCTCAAGGAACAGAAAAAAGAAATCCTTAGAAAAAAGAATAATCTCACCGTTGCAACTTATGAGTATTTCTCTCTTCATAAGGCAACTAAGGACAATCCGCTCAAGAACCAGTTCGATACAGCGGTGCGTATCGTTGAGAAACTTATAGAAAATGGCGTTGATAGTGGCGAATTCTATTGTGAGAACCCGGTTGGTTGTGCTCGCAATCTTATGTACGTGGTGGAAGGCCTCAAGATCGCGGCGGGAACTATTGGCGTTACCGAAGAAGCTATCGACAGAGAACTGTTATACGTATTAGAGGGGTTAGTGCCCGATGAATTAAATAATTAATTTGCTTAAAAAGTGCTTAGTTAATTCTAAAGCACTTTTTTATAACTCAGAAATGCTATGGCATTTCTGAATTATAAAGCGCTCCGCTATGGATGCGCAGCTCGCGGAGTGGTAATTAATTGTTGCACAATACCGCTCGCGCGCCTGAATTTCACTTGTGAAATTCATAATAAAAGTTAGGAAAGAGGAGATTTTATGAGCGCAGTAAGACGAATTTTTGTGGAAAAGAAAGCCCCTTTCGCCGTTAAGGCCAAGGAACTGAAGGCTGAGATCAAAGGCTACCTGGGAATAAGAAGTGTAGAACAGGTAAGAATATTTATCAGATATGACGTGGAGAACATATCCGATGATGTATTTGAGAAAGCCTGCAAGACTGTATTTTCAGAGCCACCTGTAGATATTCTTTACAGAGAAGAGATCGAAATACCTGAGGGAGCAAGGGTGTTCAGTATTGAGGCCCTTCCGGGACAGTTTGATCAGAGGGCTGATTCCGCAGAACAGTGCGTGCGTTTTATCAAAGGTGACGAGAAGCCTGTTATAAAGACTGCTGTAACCTATATGCTCATAGGCAACGTGTCTGATGAAGAGCTTAAGAAGATCCAGGATTACACCATGAACCCTGTTGATTCAAGGATCGCAGCAGATACTAAGCCTGAGACACTTGTTGAGAATTATGACGAGCCTGAGGATGTGGCCATCCTTGAGGGCTTTAAGGATATGCCGGAAAAAGACCTTGAGGACCTCTATAAGTCTCTTGGCCTTGCTATGACCTTCAACGACTTTAAGTGGATCCAGCAGTATTTCGTATCTGACGAGCATAGAGACCCTACAATGACAGAGATCAGGGTTCTCGATACATACTGGTCAGATCACTGCCGTCACACAACCTTTGGAACAGAGCTTGTAAATGTAGAGTTCGGCGACGGCTTCTACAAAGAGCCTATTGAAGGTGCCTACAAGGACTATCTTGCAGCAAGAGATCAGCTCTACAAAACTGAGGACAAGAAGAAAGAGAAATTCATCTCCCTTATGGATATTGCGCTCATGGGAATGAAGAAGCTCAAAGCTGACGGTAAGCTCACAGATATGGAAGTGTCAGAAGAGAACAATGCATGCACAGTTGTTGTTCCTGTTGAAGTTGACTACGGCAAGGGACCTGAGACTGAGAACTGGCTTGTATTCTTTAAGAACGAGACTCACAACCATCCTACAGAGATCGAACCTTTCGGTGGCGCTGCTACATGTCTTGGCGGAGCTATCAGAGATCCGCTTTCAGGAAGAGGTTATGTATACCAGGCTATGCGTGTGACCGGTGCTGCAGATCCTACAGTTCCCGTTGCCGAGACCATGAAGGGCAAACTCTCACAGAAGAAGCTCGTAAGAGGCGCTGCTTCAGGTTACTCATCCTATGGTAACCAGATCGGACTTGCAACTGGCTATGTCAAGGAAATTTACCATCCCGGCTACGTTGCAAAGCGTATGGAGATCGGTGCTGTAATGGGTGCTGCTCCTCAGGAACATGTAATAAGAGAGAGTGCAGATCCCGGTGATATCATCATCCTTCTCGGCGGACGTACAGGAAGAGACGGCTGCGGCGGAGCAACAGGTTCTTCAAAGGCTCATGATTCCAAGTCACTTACAAGCTGCGGAGCTGAGGTTCAAAAAGGTAATGCTCCTACAGAGAGAAAGCTCCAGAGGCTCTTCAGACGTCCTGAAGTAAGTGAACTTATCAAGAAGTGTAACGACTTTGGTGCCGGTGGAGTTTCGGTAGCTATCGGTGAGCTGGCTCCCGGACTTGATATCAACCTCGACCTTGTACCCAAGAAGTACGCAGGTCTTGACGGAACAGAGCTTGCCATCTCAGAGTCACAGGAGAGAATGGCAGTAGTTGTAGCAGAAAAAGACAGAGAGCAGTTCCTTGCATATGCAGGAGAGGAGAACCTGGAGGCTGTTGAAGTTGCGGTTGTAACAAAGGAGCCAAGACTTGTCCTTAAATGGAGAGGCAAGAAGATCGTTGATATAAAGAGAGAGTTCCTTGATACCAACGGAGCTCATCAGGAGACCAAGGTCAAGGTAGAGATTCCTTCAAAGGAGGATAACTACTTTGAGACCATCGCAAGTGAGGGTGCCAGGGCTGCTCTTGCAGAAGGCGATTTTAAGAAGGCATGGCTCTCTGAGATGAAGGACCTCAATGTTTGTTCACAGAAAGGTCTTGTTGAGATGTTCGACTCCTCCATCGGAGCCGGCTCGGTTCTTATGCCTTACGGTGGTAAGTACCAGCTCACAGAGACCCAGACCATGATCGCAAAACTTCCTGTTCTTGCAGGTAAGACAGATACAGTAACCATGATGAGCTACGGCTTTGATCCTTATCTTTCAAGCTGGAGCCCATACCACGGCGCAGCCTTTGCTGTAACAGAGTCCGTGGCAAGGATTGTTGCAAGCGGCGGTGATTACAGAAACCTTCACTTCACATTC
Source organism: Butyrivibrio sp. (assembly GCA_017445665.1). Lineage (GTDB taxonomy): Bacteria > Bacillota > Clostridia > Lachnospirales > Lachnospiraceae > Butyrivibrio. Next base: position 21,699 of record JAFSTR010000023.1, read on the forward strand.
CAGGAGTACTTCAAGAGAATGACAGAGGATCCCACAAGATGGAGCCAGCCTTTTACAGCGCTTCTTGGTGCATTTGAGGCACAGCTTAAGTTTGGCATCGCATCAATCGGTGGTAAGGACTCCATGTCAGGTTCCTTTAACGAGATAAACGTTCCGCCTACCCTTGTTTCTTTTGCGGTAGACGTTGCAAAGCTTAAGGATGTCATCACACCTGAGCTTAAGAAGAGCGGAAACAAGCTGGTTCAGTTTATCCTTCCTAAGGATAGCTTCGACCTTCCTGATTACGACAAGATCTGCGCACTCTTTGGTCAGGTAAAAGAGCTTATGTCAGCCGGCAAGATCGTTTCAGCTTACGCAGAGGATGCTTACGGTATCGCGGCAGCAGTAAGTAAGATGGCTTTCGGTAACGGTCTTGGAGTTAAGATTTCAGATAATATTTCTGCAAAAGAGCTTTTTGCCAACGATATGGGTAATATCATTGCCGAAGTTCCTGCAGAGTTTGTTTCTGACGCACTTGCAGTTGCAGGGGCAAGAGAGATCGGTGAAGTAACAGATAACGCTAAGTTTGAGGCCTCAGGAGCTGTTATCGAGCTCTCAGAAGCTCTTTCAAACTGGAAAGAAAAGCTTGAGAAGGTATTCCCTTCTACAGTTTCAGAGGATAAGAGCGAGGTTAAGAGTGGTCTCTTTAAGGCAGATAGCATCTATGTTTGCAAGAACAAGGTTGCAAAGCCAAGAGTATTCATTCCGGTATTCCCGGGAAGCAACTGTGAGTACGACAGCGCACAGGCCTTCGAGAGAGCAGGTGCAGAGACTGATGTAAGGATCTTCAGAAACAGGGATGCACAGGACATCAGAGAGTCTGTTGCAGAGTTTAAGAATGCTATTAACAACGCACAGATCATCATGTTCCCCGGCGGATTCTCAGCAGGTGATGAGCCTGACGGAAGTGCCAAGTTCTTTGCTACAGCCTTCCAGAATGAGGAGATAAAGGCTGCGGTTGAGGACCTTCTTGATAACAGAGACGGACTTGCGCTCGGTATCTGTAATGGATTCCAGGCTATGATCAAGCTCGGACTTGTACCTTACGGACATGTGACAGGACAGACTGAGAATTCTCCTACACTTACGTTCAACACCATTGGAAGACACATTTCCAAGATGGCATACATAAAGGTTGTTTCCAACAATTCACCATGGCTCTCAGGAGCAGAGCTCGGCGGAGTTTACACAAACCCTGCTTCTCACGGTGAAGGAAGATTTGTTGCACCTGAGGATGTTCTTAAGGATCTCTTTGCTAAGGGACAGATCGCAACTCAGTACTGCGACCTCGATGGCAACGTAACAATGGACGACGAGTGGAACATCAACGGTTCCTACATGGCCGTAGAAGGTATCCTTTCACCCGACGGTCGCTGCCTCGGCAAAATGGCCCACTCAGAGCGCCGCGGCGACGGTGTAGCCATCAACATCTTCGGAGAGCAGGACCTTAAGATATTCGAATCAGGCGTTAAGTACTTTAAGTAAAATAATGCGTCCCTGGCCGGTCCATATGGTTTGCATGTGAGTCTCGACATGCCGGACACTGCGCTGAGCCCAGAGCATCAATCGCTGCGTGCAATGGCACTTACGATTGATTGGTCTCAGCTCCGTGGCATGTCAAATCGCCTCACATACAAAGCCATATGGGCCCGCCAGGAACTCACACTATGGTTACATAAAAGTCCTGATTCCACTTTTCGAAGATCTTAGTGTGATCAGGAGTGAGAGTGCGTTTATCGTTCGAATATATTGTATTGAGAGTTTTGTTTTTAGATAGCTATAAGTTTTTGTGTTAGTTTGAGTTTTTTTGGAGGAAGTTGATGAAAGCTTTTTTGATCTTAGAAGATGGGACGGTTTTCGAAGGGAAGCATATCGGAGCTGATAAGGATGTTGTCAGTGAGATAGTTTTTAATACTTCTATGACCGGTTATACGGAGGTGTTTACCGATCCGTCTTATGCCGGACAGGCGGTTTGTATGACCTATCCGCTGATCGGTAATTATGGCGTATGTTTGGATGATATGGAGTCTGAGAAAATTTGGCCCGATGCTGTTATTGTAAGGGAGATGGCCAGGGTTCCGTCAAACTTTAGATGTGATATGTCTCTGCAGGAGTTTTTGGAGAAGTATGAGACTCCGGGAATTGAGGGAATTGATACGAGAAAGCTGGTAAGGATTCTCAGGGAAAAGGGTACCATGAACGGGTACATCACAACCAATGAGAATGTGACTTACGAGAGCATTAAGGATAAGCTCCATGCATATACTACAGGAGACGTGGTATCCAAGGTATCCTGTAAGGAGAAGGTAAGGCTCACAGCTCCCAATCCAAGGGGAGAGAAGATCCCGAAGATTGCAAAAGAACAAAATGGCAAGGGCCTTAAGGTTGCCCTTCTTGATGTGGGGGCCAAGAGGAATATTTCAGATGCGCTCCTTGCAAGAGGCTGTGAGGTTACAATTTATCCTTATAACACCACAGCAGAGGAGATCCTGGCAGATAAGCCTGACGGCATCATGCTCTCAAACGGCCCGGGAGATCCGAAAGAGTGTACAGGAGTAATTGAGCAGATCAAGAAGCTCTATAATTCAGATGTTCCGATCTTTGCCATTTGCCTTGGACATCAGCTCATGGCGCTGGCAACGGGAAGCGATACCTACAAGCTGCACTATGGCCACAGAGGCGGCAACCATCCGGTAAAAGACCTTGCAACAGGCCGTGTTTATATATCATCACAGAACCACGGCTATGTTGTGGATACGGAGAAACTGGATAAAACAGTGGCTGCACCTGCTTTCATGAATGTCAACGACGGCACCAACGAGGGCCTTAAATATGTGGGCAAGAACATCTTTACGGTTCAGTTCCATCCGGAAGCATGCCCCGGACCTCAGGATACGGGTTATCTGTTTGACCGTTTTATCAGTATGATGCGCGCGTCAAAGTGAGCCATGCTGAACGTAGATTTAGGAAGGATATTTTAGTTATGCCAAAGAATAAAGATGTAAAGAAGGTCCTGGTGATCGGTTCGGGACCCATTGTAATAGGACAGGCTGCGGAGTTTGACTATGCCGGAACACAGGCCTGCAGATCACTTAAGGAAGAGGGAGTTGAAGTTGTTCTTGTAAACTCTAACCCCGCTACCATCATGACAGATAAGGACATTGCAGATGAGGTATACATTGAGCCTCTTACTGTCAAGGTCCTTGAACAGATCATTGAAAAAGAAAAGCCGGATTCAATCCTCCCTACCCTTGGTGGTCAGGCAGGACTTAACCTGGGTATGGAGCTGGATGAGTCTGGATTTTTAAAGAGTCACAATGTAAAGCTCCTTGGAACCACAGCCGAGACCATAAGAAAGGCTGAGGACAGGCAGGAATTCAAGGACACCATGGAGAAGATTGGAGAGCCCTGCGCACCTTCTACCGTTGTTCACAACGTTGAGGACGGCGTTGCCTTTGCAAGGCAGATCGGTTACCCCGTAGTTCTTCGTCCTGCTTTCACTCTCGGCGGATCAGGCGGCGGTATCGCCCACAACCAGGCAGAGTGTGAAGAAATCCTTAAGAACGGACTCAGACTTTCAAGAGCAAACGAAGTTCTTGTTGAGAGATGCATTGCCGGCTGGAAGGAGATTGAGTACGAGGTGATCCGTGACGGAGCAGGAAACTGTATCACAGTCTGCAACATGGAAAACATCGACCCTGTCGGCGTTCATACCGGTGACTCAATAGTTGTGGCACCTTCACAGACCCTTACAGACAAGGAATATCAGATGCTCAGAAGCTCGGCTCTTAACATCATCAATGAGCTGGGAATTACCGGAGGCTGTAACGTACAGTTCGCACTTCATCCCACAAGCTTTGAGTACTGTGTTATCGAGGTTAACCCTCGTGTAAGCCGTTCATCGGCCCTTGCAAGTAAGGCAACAGGTTACCCTATAGCCAAGGTTGCTGCTAAGATCGCTCTCGGATATACCCTGGATGAGATTAAGAACGCAATCACAGGTAAGACATATGCAAGCTTTGAGCCTGCCCTTGACTACTGCGTAGTTAAGTTCCCGCGTCTTCCTTTCGATAAATTCATTACAGCCAAGAGAACCCTCACAACACAGATGAAGGCTACCGGCGAAGTAATGAGTATCTGCACCAACTTTGAGGGTGCAATGATGAAGGCGATCCGCTCTTTGGAGCAACATGTGGACTGCCTTACCAGCTATGATTTTTCAGACCTTGATGACGATGATCTTAAAAAGCGTCTCAAGGTTGTTGACGACCAGAGAATATGGGTTATCGCAGAGGCTCTTCGTCGCGGATTCAGCCACGAGGTGATCCATGAGATAACCATGATCGACCTCTGGTTTATTGATAAGCTACACACCCTTGTTAAGATGGAGTTAAGGCTCCTCCGTGCAGGAGAGAGGAACGCAGCAGGTAAGACCGGCACTCTTGAAGATGCCAAGAAGGCCATCAGCTACGACCTTCTTCTTGAGGCAAAGCGCCTTGAGTATCCTGACAGCGTAATTTCCCGCTTCACAAGATTTGATGTTTCCGTGTTAAAAGAGCTTAGGGACTTCTACAACATTAAGGCTTCCTACAAGATTGTTGATACCTGTGCGGCTGAGTTTGCAGCTCAGACACCTTACTACTACTCGGTTTACAACGGCCCTGACTCTGAGGATGAAGCTCTTTTAAAGACATCTGATAAGAAGAAAATTCTTGTTCTTGGTTCAGGCCCTATCAGGATCGGACAGGGTATCGAGTTCGATTACTGCTCGGTTCACGCAACCTGGGCCTTTAAGAAGGCGAGATATGAGACCATAATCATCAACAATAACCCTGAGACCGTAAGTACAGACTTTGATATAGCTGACAAGCTCTATTTTGAGCCTCTTACACCTGAGGATGTTGAGAATATTGTAAGACTTGAGAAGCCCGACGGAGCAGTGGTTCAGTTTGGTGGTCAGACTGCGATAAAGCTCACTCAGGATCTTATGAAGATGGGCGTTAAGATCTACGGAACCGATGCGGCAGACGTTGATGCAGCTGAGGATAGAGAGATCTTTGACCGCATCCTTGAAGAGACTCAGATCAAGCGTGCTGCAGGAGCTACAGTTTATACAGCAGAAGAGGCCAAAGAGGTTGCAAACCGCCTTGGCTATCCTGTACTGGTCCGTCCTTCCTACGTTCTTGGCGGACAGGGCATGCAGATAGCGCTTTCCGATCAGGAGATCGAGGAGTTCATGGGCATCATCAACAGATATGCTCAGGACCATCCTATCCTGGTAGATAAGTACCTTCAGGGTATTGAGACTGAAGTTGATGCCGTATGTGACGGCGAGGATATTGTTATCCCCGGTATCATGGAGCATATCGAGCGAAGCGGAATCCACTCCGGCGACTCAATCTCAGTTTACCCTGCACAGTCTCTTTCACAGAAGGTAAAAGACACTATCGCGGAATATACAAGAAGACTTGCAAAGGCACTTCATGTAATTGGTCTTATCAACATCCAGTTCATCGCAGTTGGAGATGAGGTATACATCATCGAGGCTAACCCCAGGTCTTCACGTACCGTTCCTTACATCAGTAAGGTCACAGGTATTCCGATCGTTGATCTTGCAACACAGGTTATGCTGGGCAAGAAATTAAAAGACCTTGGCTATGAGCCCGGACTTCAGAAGGAAGCAGATCATATCGCCATCAAGATGCCTGTATTCTCCTTTGAGAAGATCAGAGGCGCTGAGATCAGCTTAGGACCCGAGATGAAGAGTACCGGTGAGTGCCTCGGAATCAGTAAGAGCTTCAACGAAGCCCTCTACAAGGCATTCCTTGGAGCAGGTGTAAACCTTCCGAAGCACAAGCAGATGATCATCACTGTCAAGGACTCCGACAAGGGAGAGGTCATCGAGATCGCAAGGCGCTATGAGAAGCTGGGTTACATCATCTATGCCACAAGATCTACTGCTGAGACTCTTAACGAGAACGGCGTAAAGGCCAGAAAGATAAATCGTATCAATCAGGAATCTCCTACAGTCATCGACCTTATCCTCGGTCACAAGATCGACCTTGTAATCGACACTCCTACTCAGGGAAGAGATAAGACCAGAGACGGATTCCTCATCAGAAGGACTGCAATCGAGACCGGTGTAAACGTGATCACTGCCCTTGATACCGCCAGAGCCCTGGTAACAAGCCTTGAGTGCTCAGCTAATGAGGAGAGTCTTGAACTGGTTGATATAAGTAAGATATGATTAAATAGATCTATGAATTTTATAAAAATCTGATTGGAGATACAATTCTTTATGTCCAGGGTTATTTATGAGAATGCTCTTGATAATGAGTTAGATATAAAGGATTTAATACTTGAAGGGGAAGGCACTATCTCTTTTACAGAAGGCGCAATGCGCATGACATCTGCAGAAGAGACAGTGCTGTGGTATACAAAGTCCCTTCCTGCGGATGTGAGGATTGACTGGGAATTTAAGCCTGTCAGCACTACAGGAGCCTGTCACCTCCACTTCGCGGCCAAGAATGTGGATGAGAAGATCTCGGAATTTCTTTTGGCTTACTACAACAGAATGACCGCAGACGAAATGTCTTTTCACACGTGCTTTCTGTACAAGAACGGCCTTGATAATCTGGTATATAAAGGCGCAGACCCCATGGCGGGCGCTGCGGAGGATACCTGGTACCGGCTTTCTATGGTAAAGCGCGGAAAAGATGTCTTTTACGGAATAAACAATCTGGAAATTGTTCATTACCATGACGATGGAATAACCTTGGGAGAGATCCTTACAGGCGGTAATATGGGCCTTGGTCAGCTCCCCGGGACAACAGCATTTTACAGAAACTTAAAGGTGACATGGATATGAAGATACTTGTTATAAACGGACCAAACTTAAATTTCCTTGGCATCAGGGAAAAGGCGGTCTACGGCAATCAGGACTACAACTACTTGTGCAATATGATAAAAGACAAGGCAGCAGCCGACGGGGATGAAGTGGAATGCTATCAGTCAAACCACGAGGGAGCCATTATCGACAGGCTTCAGGAGGCTTACAGCGATGGCACAAAAGGGATTGTCATAAACCCCGGTGCATATACCCATTACAGTTATGCTATCCACGATGCACTAAAGAGCCTTGAGAATATCATCAAGGTTGAGATCCACATCTCGGATATCCAGTCCAGGGAGGAGTTTCGTAAGGTTTCCGTTACAGCTCCCGCCTGTGATAAACAGATATACGGACATGGCCTTAACGGCTATCTTGAGGCTATGGACTATATACACGAAGCGCTTAAATAAACTACCAAAGGATTACTTACATGGCAAAGACAGTTAAAATGGCAGACATAGCCAAAAAAGTCGGAGTGAGTGTTGTCACGGTATCCAAGGCTCTCACGGGACAGAAGGGTGTCAGTGAGAGTACCCGTCAGCAGATCCTTAAGCTTGCGGATGAGATGGGATACGTTCAGCCCTCCGCTGCTATCCGCAGTGAAACAAAGGGCCATAACATAGGCATTATCATTCACGACAAGTACTTCAGTAAATACAATTCATTTTATCTGCAGATGTATCAGATGCTCACAAGCCGGCTTGGTGCCCAGGGAGATTTCACTATCCTGGAGCTGATAACCCATGACATGGAAAAAGAGCTGACGGCTCCAAATCTGCTCAAGGAAAACAAGATAGATGCTCTTGTGATGCAGGGCGAATTTTCAAGGCAGTACTGCGAGTTTATAAAGAGCGTGGCAGGAGATATTCCTTTGGTATATCTGGATTTCTGCGACGAGTCCAGAGATGAAGTGTCTGTTATATCAGACAGCTTCTACGGATCCTACTACATGACCAATTATTTGTTTGAAAAAGGTCACAGGGATATTGCCTTTGTGGGATCTCTTTTGCAGACAACATCCATTACCGACAGATATCTCGGATATGTAAAGTCCATGATGGAGCATGGCATACAGGTAAGACCTGACTGGCAGATTGAGGACAGAGATAAGAATACGGGAATCATCTTTGAACCTGAAGTACTCCCTCTTCCGCTGGAGCTTCCCACAGCCTTTGTATGTAACTGCGACCTTACTGCAGGAGTACTTATTAAGAGGCTTGAGAAAGAAGGGTACAAGGTTCCCGATGATTTCTCGGTGGTAGGATATGATAACTTTATCTTCCCGGGAGTCTGCGACGTGGAGATAACAACTTATGAAGTAGATATGCCTGTTATGGTACAGAAGGCGGTTTCCTATCTGACATCTCTTTTAAAGGGAGAGGAAGTAAAAATGGGAACGCACATTATTACGGGACATCTCATAGAAAAAGACAGTGTAAAAGCTCTTAGCTGATGCTAAGAGCTTTTGTTTTTTCGGTATTCTGCAGGTGTTTGTGAGGTTTCTCTCTTAAAGAGCTTGATAAAATGACTGGTGTTGGCGATGCCGACGTCGTACCCTACGGCATTTATCGTGATATCTGTCTGCTCAAGAAGTGTCTTGGCCTGCTGGATCCTGACGTTGTTGAGATATTGAAGAGGCGAGTGGCCGTAGTAGTTCTTGAATTCCCTGCAGAGCCGGTATTTGCTCACAAGGAGCCTCTGCTCAAGATTGTCTAAAGTAATAAAGGTGTTGTACTCCTGGTCCAGTATGGACTTCATCTCCTGGATATAGCCGGGTATGCCGGGAGTTGCAGATGGGGTAAGGGCTTTGGAACCTGTAAGATATCCTTCTGTGAGAA